>PEWP01000056.1 GCA_002779425.1 bacterium (Candidatus Gribaldobacteria) CG07_land_8_20_14_0_80_33_18
GGCAGCGATGCAGAAAAACAGGATGAAATAGCAAAAAACTTAGCTCGTGCCAGACAATCATTGGTTGAGGAGCTTGATGCTACTTTTGACAAAAAGTTTGAAGAGCATGATTAAATATAAAATCAATAAATAGTATCATCCCACCCCAGGGGTGGAATTAGGTATGCACCTCTGGTAATTTAATCAACCTCGGGATTTTTTACTGTATCTATTTGGGGTATTCCCACGAATTTGGTCATTTTTGTTCAAGTTAATAGTTTATTACTCATAAAACCAATCCCAACCCGGCTTTTCTACCTCTTTAATCTTGCTTTTCAGCATTTTATAAACGCCATTTTCCTTAACCGTCTGCCAGGTGCCTTCATAATGATGATATTCCGCCTCCCCATCATTCCAGTTTTTGGTAGTAAATTTAACAAAAACAGTGTCTTTGGTGTCTTCATACGGTTCAGAAACAAAAATTTGGACATCCAGAATATCGGCAAATCGGCTGGTCCATTCTTCATAATTGGTCTTTTTCAGATATTCCTCACTTAACAAAGCAAATCCTTCCTCCATGCGTCTGGCTTTCAGATAGGTGTAGAAAGCCTCAACTGCCGCTTCGGGTGAAAGTGACGGGTCTACTTCGATTTTAGTAATATTTTGGTCGGTAAAATCTGGGACTATCGTCTTCGCCCAATCAGCGTTAATAAAAAGTGATAATCCTGCAAGGCTCATGGTATTAATTCCGACAACCTGCCCGCACTGGTCAACCAAAGGGCCTCCGCTCATACCATTAACCAGACTAATATCAGTTTGAATATATCCGATAGGCATCTGTGACGATTGTCTAAAATCAATAAACCTACCCTTCAGCAAGGTTGCATTTCCTGTTAAATCAGTGCCGAGAGGATAACCGGCGGCGATTAATGGTTCGTTCTCGTAAAACCCAATGCTATCAGGCAGGGGGAAAACTAAATTTGGGTATTTTTCTTCGGTAAATAACACCGCCAAATCTACATCTTGATTTCCCAATATTTTTACAGGCGTAACAAACTCACCATCGGGGAAAATAATCTTTGGGCTTGGTTCATCAGCAATAACATGGAAGTTGGTCAGAATCTGATTTTCAGCAATGAAAAAGCCGGATCCTTCAGAATAACCGCCCACGACTCTGGTCACTGACCCTTTTAATTTATCTTGCACTCCTAAAGTACACAAAAACTTGCCGTAATAGCCGTACTGAGTTGTCAGGTAGTCCATAATTACGAAAAGCGAAGCGACCATATAGACTACCAGGCCAATGATAAAAAGCGACTTGAGGGCGTTTTTAAGGCTTTTAAAAGGAAAAACAATACAATCAAAAATAATCTTGACCAAATTGGCTATCAGCCTAATTAAGAATTTAATCAGGTAGTAAATTGAATAGGTGACAAGTTTGATCGGAAAAAGATAGATGGGAAAAAGAAGACGTTTAAAATAAGTTTTAAGTCTTTGAGTGAGGTTAACCCATCGCGATCTTATTTTTTTGGCTAATTTATCAAAAATATCCATGTGTGTTAAAAAGGAATATCATCTTTTTCTTCCTTATTTTTGTGAGAAATTTGTTCACCAACATGACGATATTGACACCACTTACAAGTTTCGCTTTCTTCGGGCAATGGTCCGGCAAGGAGTTTATCGATAGATATCATAAACTGTAAAAATCCTTTTTCGTCTATTGGAACTTCCAACCATCTGGGAGGAAAGTCTAATCTGGCTGTGCCATTTTCAAAAGTTATTTTATCAGGATAAAAGATTAGGAGACCAATTCTAGTAGTTTTTATTGGATCACCAAATTTAGGATTTTCCAGAGCAAATTTATACGCAGCCAACTGTGTTTTATATTTATCAATTTTGTCTTCGTGTGGCTGGCTAATTTTTAAATCAACTAGCGTGTGAGTTTTGTCTGGATTTTTGACCAAGAGATCGTATTTACCTTTAATAAATACAGAAGTTCCAGGGACAATTTTAGAATCTACCCAGCCTTCTTGATTAATAATTTCACCTTCGGG
>PEWP01000048.1 GCA_002779425.1 bacterium (Candidatus Gribaldobacteria) CG07_land_8_20_14_0_80_33_18
TTAAAAGTTCTGCCAAAAATAATTCAAAGATTAAGAGAAATTTCTGGCGCCTAAATTAAAATGAAACAATATTATTCAAAAGAAGTAATAAAACACTTTAAAAATCCCAAAAACATAGGAAAAATTAAAAAACCTTCCGGACGGGGCCAAGCCGGGAACATTTTATGTGGAGACATTATGACAATTTATTTGAAAGTTGGTGAGAATAAAAAAAAGGAAAAAATCATTAAAGACGTGAAGTTTGAAACTTTGGGCTGCTTACCGCCCGAAGAAGAAATATTAATAAACGAGGGAGATTGGAAGGAAATCTCTTCGATTGAAAAGGGAATGTATGTATTAAATGGAAGTGGGGAAAAAACTCAAGTTGCAGAAACTTTTATAAGGAGATATAGAGGAGCCATTTTAACTATAATTCCATTTGTTTCTCCATTTAATAAATTCACGGTTACTCCCGAACATCCCATCCTTTCCATAAAAAGGCGGTGGTTAAAATCAGCAAGAAATAGTAGTAAAATATGCGAATGGTTGAGAGTAAAAGAAGAAGAGCTTCTGAGTAAAAGACCAAAATATATTGAAGCTCAATATCTTAATAAAAGCGATTATCTTGTTTCCGTGCCTAATAAAAAAGTAAAAGATTCTCCAGTGTTTACAAAAGAAATGATGGGACTTCTGGGCTATTATTTATCTGAAGGATACGGAATGTCAAATGGCGTACTTGCCTTTGCTTTCGACAAAAATTCTAAAAACAAACAAGAAAAAAGAAATATTTCTGAACTTAAATCACTGCTTTTTAAAATTACTAATAAAAAACCAAAAGAGAGAATTAGGAGAACGGTAAAAGAAATTTATATTTGTTCAAGAAAATGGGTAAATTTTTTTGTTTCGATAGCAGGAAAATTAGCCCCGAAAAAAAAATTATTTGATGAAATTCTTCTTTTACCGTTTGAAAAACAATGGGAAATGATAAAGACCTATATAAAAGGTGACGGAAGCCAATCTAAAAGACGGCCCACCGATTTTCCCATATATAGAATTAGTACAACCTCCAAGCAATTAGCAATTCAAACTCAAGAAATTTTATTGAGAGGAAATATTTTTGCCTCGATAAAAAAATACACAAATCTTAAAAGTAGAAATTATATTGAGGGAAGAAAAGTTAATGTGAAACCTTTCTATGAGATCTCATTTAAGATTAAAAGAAACCACAAATTTATTCACTTCAATGGAAAATATTTTTTAGTTCCGATTAGAAAAATAGAAAAGAGAAATTACCAAGGATATGTTTGTAATCTTCAAGTAAAAGGGAAACCCAATTCATACCTAGTAAAAGGATTTGCAGTTCATAATTGCGTTGTTGCCATCGCCAACACAAGCTTACTCACCACAATAGTAAAGGGAAAGAAATTGGAAGATGTCTTAAAGATTAAAAAAGATGATTTGATAAAAAGATTGGGTCAGTCCTTGCCTCCATCTAAAATTCATTGTTCAGTTTTGGCCATTGATGCTTTGAAAGAGGCAATTTATAATTATTATTTGAAAAATAAATTAGAAATTTCAGAGGAATTAGAAAAGGAACACCAAAGAATTACAAAAACAAAGGAGGAGTTGGAAAAAAAATATAAGGGATTTCAAGCTTCTGAAAAAGAGATTTTAAAATAAACCCCGTTAGAAATTTTTGGAACAATTTATTTTTCGCAATGATTATAATAGTAGTTCAACCTTAAAATTATGTCCATTAGATACCCAGATAAAATTTCTAAACGAGGTAAAATGGCAAAAGTTGTAGTAGCCATGTCTGGTGGCGTAGATTCGAGCGTGGCGGCAGCCCTTTTAAAAAGGGCTGATTTTGATGTTATTGGAGTCTTTATGAAGTTTTGGTCAGCCCCCCACCACTTTTCTCAAAAAAGTGGTGGGGGGTGGAATAGGTGTTGTTCATTAGAAGCAGAGACAAGAGCGAGAAAAGTTGCCAAAATTTTAAAAATTCCATTTTATGTATTTAATTTTGAAAAAGAATTTAAAAAAAGAATTGTTGATTATTTTTTAGAAAGTTATAAAAAAGGAATTACTCCAAATCCCTGTGTTTTGTGCAATAAAGAAATAAAATTTGGACTATTACTGGAAAAAGCCTTAGCGCTTGACGCCGACTTTATAGCCACAGGTCACTACGCGCTAAAGCGCGAAATCAAATATCCCTGCCTGCGCAGGCGGGAAAAATCAAAAATCAAAAATTATAAACTATTAAAGGCAAAGGATAAAAATAAAGACCAATCTTATTTTTTGTGGATGCTGAACCAGAAACAATTGGAAAAAATTTTATTTCCAATCGGAGATTATACACGAAAAGAGGTTGAAAATTTGGCAAAAAAATTTAAATTACCAGTTTTAAAAGCGAAAAAATCAGTAGAGATTTGTTTTATTAAAAATAGTATTAATGATTTTCTAAAGAGATATCTTAAACAAAAGCCAGGCCCCGTAGTAGAACCCCAAAGGAGAACAAGTTCCCTACGGGGCAGGCAAGTTCACGACGGGGTAAAAAAGATTATCGGGCAGCATCAGGGGTTATGGTTTTATACCATCGGTCAAAGAAAAGGAATAAGGCTTCCCAGCGGCCCCTATTATGTTTTAGATAAAGATTTGAAAAGAAATCTTTTGATTGTGACAAAAAATGAAAAAGATTTATTAAAAAAAGAATTAATTTGCAAAAATGTTAATTGGGTTTCCGGAAAAGTCCCCGAATTTCCTCTAAAAATAAAAGCCAAAATTCGTTATCAATCAGAATTAGCACCAGCAATAATGACTTATAAACTTAAAAACTTATCAACTTATAAACTGACTTTTACAAAACCTCAGCGAGCCATTACTCCCGGCCAATCAGTAGTTTTTTACCTGCCTGCGCAGGCAGGTAAAGGTCAAGAAGTTTTGGGCGGAGGAATAATAAATTGAAATTCAAAAAGCCGCCCGATGGCGGCTTTTTGAATGGTTATCGAGAAAATCTTTCTCTTCTTTTCTTCTGCCAGCATTCCCTACAATAGATAGGGCGATCTGGTGCTGGTTGAAATGGTAGTTCAGTTATTGGTGTTCCACATTCAGAACATTTCCAATCTCCTTTGACCATTTCTCTTGGAGCAAAATCTCTTTTAGAACCAAATTGCTTGAAGGCCATAATTGAAATTAAATGAGTTAAAATAAACGCTGCGCTATATTTTAAAATAAACGCTGCGCTATATTTTAAAATTAAAAGCGACCTTTATGACTTTCATCGCTTACTTATTTAGGCCTTCGTTAATTTACTCGCCTTTTGGCGAAGAAATCTTCAGCAAAGCTGAATATTTTACAAAATTAAATGAAGACTTAATTTAAGATATCCGACTTTTGTCTAATTCTATTATAACTTTTCTTTTAAAGAAGTCAACCCCGTAGAAGAATTTTGAATTAAAAATTTCTTTGAAATTTTTTTCTATAATTGTCAGGGTGGAGGGATTTGCACCCTCGATTTCCGATTCCCGAAACCGGCGTCTTAGCTGCTAGACCACACCCTGTTTTAATTTTCTTAGGTTATCCAATATTTTTTCTTGGTCATCTCGTCTCTTTTTGTTTCTATTTTTTCAATTTCTTCTTTAGCCTTTTGAACTAATTCTTTTAATTTTTCATCCGATAATTTATCTAATTTTTTAATTTCTTTTTCTAAGATTTCCCTTTTATTTTTAGAAGGTTCAGATAAAACAGAAGATAAAAGATAAATTAAGACCTGTCCCACCTTAGGAGAGGGTGAAATATTTAAAATTTTTATAACATCATTTCCATTAATTTTTAACATCTTTACCGAAATTGGATCTTGTGACACTTTTTCAGCAACATATTTTAAATGTCTGAGTTTATAAGGTTCAGCTTTTGGCACTCCTGAACCAATTCTATCCGCCATTCTTACCTCCAAAAGTTTTTCAAAATCTTCTTGGCTAACCTTGCGAAGCAATCGTCTCACCGAAGAATCGCCTACTTCCCCAACATTATAATAAAAGAGATGATATCTCACGAGCTTTGTGATTTTTTCTACATCTTTTTTTGGGAATTTCAATCGATTTAAAATTTTTTCTGTCATTTTAGCGCTTACAATTTCATGATTATAAAAAGTTGAATCAGGCCCTTCTCCTTGTTTTGTTCTTGGTTTGCCAATGTCGTGAAAAAGAGAAGCTAATCTAACCTCGATGGGAAAATTATTTTGACAGGCATAATTTAAACTTAAAAGTAAATGTTGATAAACCTGATAAATATGGTGTTTGTTTTGCCAAATAGAAAATCCTTCTTCTAATTCCGGAATAATATGTTTAAAAAGTCCAAATCTTCTTAAAATTTCTATTCCTTTAGCGCCGTTTAGAGAATTGATAATTTTTAGGAATTCATCGCGAATTCTTTCTTTGGAAATAAAGTTCAAAAGTTTAACATTTTTTTTAATTGCCTGGCTAGTTTTTTCTTCAATCTGCCAAATTTTTTTAGTAAGAGTAACAGCGAATCTAATTGCTCTCATCAACCTTAAGGCATCTTCAGAAAATCTTTTTTCCGGCTCTCCCACCGCTCTAATAATTTTATTTTTTAAATCTTTTTGTCCTTCAAAAGGGTCAATAATTTTAAATTTTTTATCATAAATATCTATTGCTATTGCATTTATCGTAAAATCTCTTCTGGCTAAATCCTCTTCTATTGTCTTCGCCCATCTAATTTTATCAGGGTGTCTTTTATCACTATATTTTTCATCAATCCGAAAGGGGGTAATTTCTATTTTTTTTAATTTTTCATTTTCCGAGCAGGTTAAAACAACAACCGTTCCAAATTTATTATCGGAAAAGCTATGTAAAAAAATTTTACCAATTTCTTCTGGTTTAGCATTGGTAGCAACATCCCAATCCTGGGGTTCAATCTCTCTTAAAATGTCTCGGACGCAACCTCCAACAATATAGGCCTCAAAACTTGCTTTTTTAAATTGTTCAACAACAAATTGTATTTCTTTGGGAATTTCTATGGCTTTCATAATAATTCATGATATAAATCTGAAATCCAAAGCTCAAAGCTCAAAATAGTGTTTTGGATTTTTGATTTTGAGCTTGATTTAAAATTTGGATTTTGACATTTGGATTTCCTTATTATTATGGCTTAAAATTTGTTTTTTTTCAATTAGTTTGATAGAATTAGTTTAATAGAATGTTTTCACCATTGCCCCCGTAGCTTAATGGATAAAGTACTGGGCTTCGGACCCAGTGATGAGGGTTCGAATCCTTCCGGGGGCATAGATAAAAATTCCAAGGTGTTTTCAAATTTATGATTTTAATATAAAATATAAAAACAATGAAAAAAGGAATAAAAATTTTAATTTTACTTTTATTGTTAGCAGTTTTATTTTTTCCTTTGATTAGTTTCGCCGGCGGCAGTTATACGGCAGGCGGCAGTTATACGGCAGATGGAACAACGGTTAATTACAAAGGTTTTGTTCCTTGTGGTAAATCTAAGCCGGTAGAAGGAGAATCAAAATATGTAACAATGTCTTGTCAATTTGGGCATATTTTTATAATGTTTAAAGGAATAATAGATTTTGTTTTAATTGATTTAGTTCCACCAATAGCTGTTTTAATGATAATAATTTGCGGGATAATGATTTATGGAGGAGGGGCAAATCCAGGTTTGGTAGCAAAAGCTAGAGCAACATTATTTAATGTAATGATAGGTCTTTTTATAATTTACGGCGCTTATTTTTTAGTTGGAGTCGTTCTTAATATTACGGGAGCAGGAGGATGGGAACCTTTTAAAAATTGGGCGAGCCAAGGCGCATTTACAATTCATTTTAATATAAAGTTGCCTTATTAAATCGGTCCCCTGGCAAATTCAGTTCACTTCGTTCACGAATTTGCCGCGTTCTGCGGAACGCCCCCATAGCTCAATTGGCAGAGCAGATCCCTCTTAAGGATAAGGTTCCGGGTTCAAATCCCAGTGGGGGCATAAAAATCTAAAATTATGGCGTTAAAACTTCAAGAAAAGGAAAAATTAATAAAAGAAGCGCGTCTTCACGAAAAAGATACCGGGTCAGCCGAAGTTCAAATTATTCTTTTAACCGAAGCAATTAATCATTTACTTTCTCATTTAAAAAAACATAAAAAAGATGTTCATTCCCGACGCGGTCTTTTAAAAATGGTTTCTAAAAGAAAGAAACTTTTGAATTACTTGCAGAGAAAAAATGAAAAAAGATATAAAAGTATTTTGAAAAAAGTAAAATTATGATTAAACCAAAAGAACAAAGAGTAGAGGTTTTAATTGATGTTCAGAATCTTTATCATTCGGCTAGGAATTTATATAATTGTCGAGTAAATTTTAATGAAATTTTAAAGCAGGCAATTGCCGGCCGAAAATTTATTCGAGCTTTTGCTTATGTTGTTCGCACAAAAACCGGTGAAGAGAAGCCATTTTTTGAGGCACTAACAAAATTAGGTATTGAAACAAGAGTGAGGGAGTTGCAGGAATTTTATGGTGGAGCAAAAAAAGCTGATTGGGATGTTGGAATAGTAATAGATGCTATTCGGACTTCACCCGGCGTTGATGTGGTTGTTTTATGTTCTGGTGATGGTGATTTTATTCCTTTAGTTGAATATTTAAAAAATCAAGGCAAAAGAGTAGAAGTAATGGCATTCTCAAAAACTACTTCAACTAAATTAAAAGAAACAGCTGATGAATTTATAGATATTGAAGGAAACCCCGAGAGATATTTATATTTAGCTCGCCCCGTTAGACGTTCATCATCTAAAAAGTAAAAAATAAAAAAAAAGAATGAATAAGTTTCAAATTGAAATAGCTAACAGAAATTTAGAAGTAGAAATAGGTGGATTAGCGGAAAGAGCTTCTGGTTGTGTATTGGCTCGTTATGGCGATACATCGGTTTTAAGCGTTTGCCAGTTAGGAGAAGAAAAAGAAGAAATGGGTTTTCTTCCCCTAACTTGTGAATATCAAGAGAGATATTATGCGGCTGGGAAAATAAAAGGTCCGCGTTTTATTAAAAGAGAAGGCCGACCAACTGATGAAGCGATTTTAAGCTCTCGAATGATTGATAGAGCTCTGAGACCTCGTTTCCCAAACGAGCTTAAAAGAGAACTTCAGATAATTACAACTTGTTTTTCTTGGGATGAAGAAAATGACCCGGCTGTTTTGGGTTTATTAGCCAGTTCTCTTTCGCTTTTAATTTCCGAGGTTCCTTTTGAGGGGCCAATAGCAGCGATAAGAATTGGAAAGATAAATGACCAATTTATTATCAATCCAACTTACCAGCAGCGAGAGGAAGGGAAATTAGATTTAGTTTTTTCGGCTGTTGAAAAACAAGATGCTCTTTTAATTAATATGATAGAGTGTAAAGCTGAAGAAATTAGCGAAGATTTAATTTGTTCTGCTTTCGAATTCGCCAAACCATATCTAAAAAAATTAATTGAATTTCAGAAAGAAATTGCCCAAAAAATCGGCAAAGAAAAAATTTCTCTTCCATCTGCTTTTTATGAACCGAAATTAGAAAAGGAAGTTAAAGAATTTTTAGAGAAAGATAAGAAATTAGATAAAGCCCTCTATCAAAAAGATGCTCAAAAAAGACAGAAAGATTTAAAATTATTAAAAAAGGAACTTGTTTTAGAAATATTAGAAAAATATCCAGAGGGGAAAGAAAAGCAAATTATTGGATTATTTGAAAAAATATTAGAAGATACTCTAAAAAAGAATATTATAGAACGAGAGAGAAGACCTGATGGAAGAAAATTAAATGAACTTCGTCAAATCGAAGTTAAAGCCAATATTTTGCCAAGAACTCATGGTTCTGGTTTTTTTTCTCGCGACTTAACTAAAGTAATCTCAATTTTAACTTTAGGCGGGCCCCACGACCAACAATTACTTGAAGGTATGGAAGTTGTTGGTAAAAAAAGATTTTTACATCATTATAATTTCCCATCCTATTCAGTTGGCGAGGTTCGGCCCTTAAGAGGTCCGGGAAGAAGAGAAATTGGTCATGGAATATTAGCGGAGAAAGCTCTTTTACCCCTTATCCCTTCTTTTGACGAATTTCCTTATACTATTCGAATTGTTTCAGAGATTCTTTCCTCAAACGGTTCCACTTCAATGGCTTCAGTTTGTTCTTCTTGTTTAGCTTTAATGGATGGTGGAGTTCCGCTCAAAAGAATTGCCAGCGGAATTGCTATTGGATTAATTGGGGGGGATAGCTCTTCCTATAAACTTTTAACCGATATTCAAGGACCTGAAGATAGTTATGGTGAAATGGATTTAAAAGTTGCTGGCACGGAAGTTGGAATTACTGTCCTTCAGATGGATGTGAAGATTGATGGGATTTCTGTTAAAATCTTAAAAGAAGCATTAGAACAAGCAAAAAAAGCAAGATTAGAAATTTTAAAAAAAATAAAAGGTGTTTTGAATAAACCTCGAGAAAACTTGTCGGTTTGGGCGCCAAAAGTGGAAATGATTCAAATTAATCCAGAAAAAATTGGTTTAGTAATCGGTTCCGGCGGAAGAGTGATTAATGGAATGGTTCAGACCTTCGAGGTAATGATAGATATCGAAGAAACAGGAAAAGTTTTTGTTACCGGGGAAAACCAGGAATCAGTTAAAAAGGCAGTTGAAAGGATAAAGAGCCTTGTGGCTGAAGCTAAAATCGGAGAAATTTATAATGGTAAAGTAAAAAGGATATTGGATTTCGGCGCTTTTGTGGAGTTTTTGCCGGGTCAAGAAGGATTAGTTCATATATCGCAATTTACGCCGGAGCGAATAAATAAAGTAAGCGATGTGGTAAAAATTGGGGATATTATTAAAGTTAAAGTAACAGATATTGACGAATTAGGCAGAGTTAATCTTTCAGCCAAAGAAGCTGGTTTTAAACTAAAAAGATAATGGTAGAAGAAACCAAAAAAAGAATAAATGTTGAAGAAATTTTGAAACAGGGGGTAATTTTAACAATGGAAGATGACATTTTTCGTTTTAAGGGGAAAGAAGTATTGATAAAAGAAAAAAGAGAAATTTCTGAAGAAGAAATACTAAAAGAGATAATAAAAAGAAAGGGTAAAGAAAAAATTGAGGAAATTAAACCAGAGATTGAAAAAGAAATTGAAGAACTAGAGATTAAACCAGAAGTTGAGGAAAAGAAAGTTGAGGAAGAAACAGAAATAATCGCCAAGATAAGGAAAAGAGCAATTGAAGAAGGAATGGCAAGAAAGACGAAATTAGAAGAAGAAAAAGAAATAAAAGAAATTAGAGAGAGAGCAATTGAAGAAGCTCGAAGAATAGCCAGAGAAAAGAAATTAAAAGAAGAAAAAGAATTGGAGGCAATTAGAGAGAGAGCAATTAAAGAAGCTCAAAGAATAGAAGAAGAAAAAGAAAAAGCCGAAGAGAGAGAACAAAATTTATTAAAAGAAAAAGAAGAAATAGAAAAAGAGATTGCTAACTTTGATAAGAAAAAACAGCCATTTATTCTTAGAAAAGAAGAATTACTTAACCAACAAACTCAATTGAATAAAGAGCTTGAACCAATTTTAGAAAAAGAAGAAACAATTGAAAAAAAACTTAATTTATTAAGCGAACAAGAAGAAAAAATAACTAACCCTGTTGAAAAACATGAAATTGAAGAACAAAGATGGGAATTAGAAACAAAAATAAGAGAGGTTGAAACGGAAAAATGGGAGCAAGAAGAAAAAATTGCTCAAATGGAAGTTGCGGTAAAAGAGGTAAATCGTCAGGTCCAAAAAATTTTGAAAGAGGAAATGAATTTAAAAGCAAAGAAAAAAGAGATAGAAAATGAATTAGAAAGAATAAATTTACAAAGAGAAAAAGAAAAATTAAAGGGAGAAATTCAACAACCTCTAAAAGTTCAGAAAGAATTAGAGACAAAAAAGGAACGTTTATCAGAATCAATAAAAAAAATAGAAGATAGTCTTATAGAAATTAAAGAAGGAGAAAAGAGAATTGAAGGAGAGATAAAATTAATAGAAAAGGAAGAAAAAGAGATGATCGGTATGACCGAACAAAGAAAATTGCGAATTAAAAGATGGGAATTAGAGGATAAAAGAAAGAAGATAGAAGAAGAAAGATGGAATTTAGAAGAAAAACAAGGGCAAATTGAAACAAAACTAAAAGAGATTGAATCAAAAGAACAGCAAACCAGGTTATGGGAAGAAAGATTAAAAAAACAATTAGGGGAAATAGATATATTTTTAGAGTTTGGGATTGAAGAAGGGAAAAAGAAATTAGCTGAAATCCCGCCTGCTGCGGAACCGCTTAAAACAAAAATTACTCCCTTAGCTGGATCCATGCCACCAAAAGCGAAAGAAGAATATAAGAGAGTAGAAAAAATCACACTTCCAGCAAAAGAAGAAATATCTCCAGTTAAAAAACCTTCAATAGAAAAATTAGAAGAAAAAAAAGAAATTCCTCTTAGAGAAAAAGTTTTAAAAGAAATAGAAATGGGGGTAAAAAGAGAAGAGGAAGAAAGACAGAAATTTTTAGGTCGGATTTCCGAAAAAGAAAAAATAGAAAAACCGCTTTTCACCTTAGAAAAGTCAGAAAAAGGAGTGGTTTTTCGCCCAATAATGAAAGCGCCGGCAAAAGGAGAGAAAATTTTAATTCGAATTCTAATTATAGCAGCTGTCACTGCGATTATTATTACCATTTGGTTGTTTTTCCATAAATATCTTTAAAAATTATGGATAAAAATTTATTAAAAAAAATAAAAGGAAAATTAGAAAAAGAAAAAGAAAGATTAGAAAAGACACTGGCAAGTTTTGCCGAGAAAGATAAAAAATTAAAGGGTGATTGGGATACCCGAATGCCAAAAATGGATTCAGGGAGATTAGAGGAAGAAACGGATGAAGTTGAAGAATTTAGTAATCTTTTGCCAATAGAAAATACTTTAGAGTTGGAATTAGAAAAAATTAATTTAGCTTTAAAAAAAATAAAACAAGAAAAGTATGGCATTTGTGAAAAATGCAAAGAACCAATTCCCCAAATCCGACTTAAAATTTATCCTCAGGCAAAATATTGTAAAAAATGCGAAGTCAAATAAAGAATCTTCCTAATTCTAAAATCGAATTACTTATTGAACTCCTCGCTGAAGAATTCGATAATTTTTATCGAAAAGCAAATTTTGATTTAAAAGAAGCGGCAAATTTAGCTGTTAGAGAAAAATATCCTCAGATTATTTTAGAAAAAAATATTGAAGCGATTGGAAAACCAAACGTGGAAATTTTAAAATTAGCAAAAGATAACCCCTTTTCTTTTAAAATACAAGTTGATATTTTGCCAAAAATTATTTTGCCAGATTATAAAAATATTGCTCAACAGGTAAAAAAACAGGAAACTAAAATAATAGAGGGTAAAATAGAGGATAAAGAAGTAGAAGAAACCCTCAGTTGGTTATTAAAATCACGAGCAAAATTTATCGCCATTAATGAACCAGCGAAATTCAACGATTTTATCGAAATTGAATACAATAGTTCTCAGATTGAAAATGGAAAAATTTATCAAGATGGTTTTATTTTAGGCGAAGGGCATTTTCTTCCTGGATTTGAAAAAAACCTTGAAGGAATGAAAGCTGGCGAAGAGAAAGAATTTCCAATTGAAAAATTTAATTTCAAGGTAAAATTAAAATCAAATTTTAAAATGGAATTGCCTGAACTGAATGATGAATTTGCTAAGAGTATAGGAAATTTCAACAATTTAGCCACTCTTAAAGAAAGTATAAAAAAAGGGATAAAAATGGAAAAGAATATAGCCGAAACTCAACGGAAAAGAAATGAAATCTTAGAAAAGATAGCTAAAGAGACCAATTTTGAAATTCCCGGAATTCTGGTTGAATCACAAAAAAATGAATTACTTGAAGATTTAAAACAAAAAATTTCTTCGGAAATTAAAATTCCTTATGATAAGTATTTATCTCAAATTCAGAAAACAGAAGAGGACTTAAAAAATTCCTTTTCGGAGCTCGCTAAGAAAATGGTTAAAAATTTTTTAATATTGCGAGAAATTGGCAAGAAAGAAAACATTAAGGTTAATGAAGAAGAAATAAAAAACGAAATAAATAAAACGATAAAGAGTTTACCGAAAGAAAAAATAAAAGAACTTGATTTAGAGCGTTTTAAAGAATATTATAGAAGTGTAATTTATAACGAAAAAGTTTTCCAACTTTTAGAATCATTCTTTACCTAATTTACCATGCCTCTTATTCCAAGTATAATTGAAAAATCTTACAAAGGAGAAAGAGTTTATGATATTTTCTCCCGGCTTTTGGAAGAAAGGATTGTATTTTTAAGCGGACCAATTAGCGACGATTTAGCTAATTTAGTTATTGCTCAAATTTTATTTTTAGCCGCTAAGGACCCCAATCGCGATATTAAACTTTATATTAATTCTCCCGGCGGGTCAGTAACAGCTGGTTTGGCAATTTATGACACAATGCAATATGTGAAACCGGACATTTCCACAATTTGTGTTGGAATGGCTGCTTCAATGGGGGCAACTCTTTTAGCCGCTGGCACTAAAGGAAAACGTTTCGCTTTGCCTAATTCAGAAATTTTACTTCATCAAGTAGCCGGCGGCGTCACTGGTCAAGCAGTTGAGATTGAAATTATGTCTAAACAAATTACTAAAATAAAAGAAAAACTCAATAAAATTTTAGTTTTTCATACCGGTCAGCCGCTGGAAAAAGTAGAGAAAGATACTGACAGGGATT
>PEWP01000018.1 GCA_002779425.1 bacterium (Candidatus Gribaldobacteria) CG07_land_8_20_14_0_80_33_18
AAAACCAAAAAAATGCTCAGTGAAATTAATATTTCAACTAAAGAAAAATATCAGCTAATTGATATTACGGACAAAGTTGAGAAAATAGTAAAAGAAAGCGAGGTTAAAGACGGATTGGTTTTAGTTTTTGTTCCTCATTCCACAGCCGGTATCATTTTAACTGAAAATGAACCAGGCCTAAAAGAAGATTGGCTAAAGTTTCTAAAGAAATTGGTTTCCGGTTTCAATTTCCAGCACAATAGAATTGACAACAATGCCGATTCTCATATTCTTTCCGGTTTCGTAGGGCAGGAAAGAGTTCTTTTTGTGAAAGGCGGCCAGATAATCCGGGGAACCTGGCAACAAATTTTTCTACTGGAATTAGACGGGCCGAGGAACAGAAAAATAATTGTTAAAATTATAAAAGATTAAATGGCTAAGGCGGTTTTTTGGTAGAATAAAAATATGACGGTAATCAATCATCAAGATCAATGGTTATAAAAGTTGAGGAAAATAAAATTTTAAAAAGCATAAAACCAGTAATTAAATTGGCAGAACACGTTAGAATTATCGAAGAAAATATTGAAGCGGTTTGTAAAGACTTTAACTCCCAAAATGTTCAATATTGGATGGCGGCTTCCCCTTTTAACCTCTCGGATTTAAACGACAAAGAAAAACTTAATTTTATATTTGTTTTTAATTCTATCAATTTTTGTTATTGGGGAAAGCCAAAATGGACGATTGAATACGAAGGAAACCAATATGATGGTGCTTGGGGAATGATTGGCTGTCTAAGAAGAGCTATTGATAATAAAGTGCCAATTTTACAAGCGAAATATCTGGCAAAAATCAGTGAAGGGGAATTGAAAGAGATTCTTAAGGGAAATATCCTTATCCCTTTATTTGAAGAGCGTTTAAAAATCTTACAAGAAAATGGAAAAGTGTTAGAAGAAAAATATAAAGGAGATTTTGCAAGCATAGTCGAAAAAGCGAAAAAAGATACTTTAAATTTATTAGAAATAATCATCTCTGATTTTCCTTCTTTTAATGATGTCGCCTTTTATAAAGAATATAAAGTTCTTTTTTACAAAAGGGTTCAGCTTCTTATTTCAGATATTTATCGAACATTCGAAGGGGAAAATTATGACAAATTAAAAAATATAGAGCTGTTAACAGCTTTCTCTGATTATAAAATCCCTCAAGTTTTGAGAAAATTAAAGATTTTAGAATACTCACCGGAATTAGCCTCAAAGATAGACAATCAAATTCCTATTTTATCTGGAAGTGAAGAAGAGATAGAGATACGGGCGAATACAATTTGGGCGATTGAAATGATGAAAGAAAAAATAAAACCAAAAATTCCAAATATTACATCGATGGATATTGACTCTTATTTATGGCTTCTTGGTCAAAATAAATCTCCCGATGACAAACCTTATCATTTAACACGGACAATCTTTTATTAAATAATTTTTATGGAGCCATTAGCATCAAAAATCAGGCCTAAAAGTTTGAAAGAATTCGTCGGGCAGGAGCATCTGGTCGGCGAAGAAAAGCCTTTAAATATTGCCATAAAACAAAAACATTTGTTTTCTTTTATCCTTTGGGGGCCTCCGGGAAGCGGAAAAACGACTTTGGCCAAAATATACGCAAAGAGTTTAAATGCCAAGCTTTACGAATTATCCGCGGTTTCGGCCGGGAAAGCGGATATCAAAAAAATACTAAATGAAGATTCCCTGGCCGGCTCGGCCATCCCGAAGGTTTTGTTTTTAGACGAAATACATCGCTTTAACAAATCCCAGCAGGACTTTCTGCTTCCTTACGTTGAAAGAGGGGAGCTCACTTTAATTGGAGCCACTACCGAGAATCCGAGCTTTGAAATAATTCCGCCCCTGCTTTCCCGTTGCAGGGTTTTTGTTTTAAACGAACTTTCGGAAGACAATATGAAAGCCATTATTAAAAGAACCGGGCTGAAAATGGACAAAAAAGCAGAGGACTGGCTGATTAATATGGCCAACGGCGACGCCAGACAGGCGATAACCATGCTGGAGAATACGAGTGAACTTTACAAGGAAATCACAGTGGAAAATTTAAAAAACGCTCTCCAGTCAAAGTTTTTAAGATACGACAAAAAAGGGGAGGAACATTACAATACTATTTCAGCTTTTATTAAAAGCATGAGGGCAAGTCAGCCGGATGCGGCTTTATATTATTTAGCGCGGATGATTGATTCTGGCGAAGATCCCAAATTCATAGCAAGAAGAATGGTTATTTTCGCTTCAGAGGACATAGGCTTGGCCCAGCCCACGGCTTTGGTAGTAGCTAACGATGTTTTTAGAGCCGTGGAAATAATCGGGTTGCCCGAATGCGGCATTAACTTGGCGGCCGGAGTAGTTTATCTGTGCCAATGCAAAAAAGACAGAAGCGCCTACGAGGCCTATATGAAAGCTATGGAAGACGTAAAAAAATACGGAAACTTATCCATACCTTTGCATTTGCGGAATCCGGAAACAAAACTGATGAAAGAATTGAATTACGGCAAAGGATATGAAAAATACTCCAAGGAATCTTTTCTGCCCGCTCAGTTGAAAGGAAAGAAATACTTGAAAAAATTATGTTAAACCAAGAA
The DNA here is from genome assembly GCA_002779425.1 of bacterium (Candidatus Gribaldobacteria) CG07_land_8_20_14_0_80_33_18. GTDB lineage: Bacteria > Patescibacteriota > Minisyncoccia > Minisyncoccales > CG1-02-41-26. The sequence continues at coordinate 2,609 of PEWP01000018.1, forward strand.
GAAATAAAAAATAAAATAATAAGGAAGATTAAAGTATGCCTTGCTTTGAGGGGTAAAATTGTTATTGAAGGATGTACTTCTTCTGAAGAACTCGCTTATCTAGCAGGATTGGTTAGTAATGGGAATATAAAACTTGTAGGTGAGGTGGGATTTAATGCGGGATTCTCAAGCTATATATTTTTGGATACAAATCCTGATATAAAAGTCGTTTCATTTGATTTAGTGAAGTACTCGTATGTTAAAAGTGCTAAAAAAATGATTGATAAAAAATTTCCTGGACGCCACATATTAATTTATGGTGATTCCAAACAGACACTTCCTAAATTTGCCGAAGAAAATCCCGATATTCATTTTGATCTTGTGTTTATTGATGGCGGACATGATTACAAAACAGCCAAATCAGATATTATAAATTTAAGACGGCTATCTACCAAAGACACAATTGTTATTATTGATGACCTAACACCATGGCTTCATTGGGGCAAAGGACCGACCAAGGCGTGGTCTGAGGCCATTCAAGAAGGATTGATTGTTCAGGAAAAACTCTATAAAGATGGAAGGCCTGTTAGTAGTATCGAACCACCAGGGAAGCGGAGCTGGGCTTTGGGACATTACACATTTTAGACCGGGCGGTTTTTTCATACTATAATTTATATGACAATTGAAAGGTTTGAAGAATTAGTAAATGAGGGAATCAAAGCTATTCCCAAGGAGTTTTTGGCAAAATTGGATAATGTAGATATTGTGATTGAAAACGAACCTACTTCAGAACAATTACTGGGTTTATACGAAGGAATTCCTAAAATAAAAAGATGGGGTTACGGCCAGGTTTTGCCCGATAAAATCACTATTTTTAAAAATCCAATTGAAAAAATAGCCCGATCGGAAGAAGAAATTAAAAAAGTTGTCAGAGATATCGTCTGGCATGAAATTGCCCATCATTTTGGCATGGATGAAAAAGAAGTAAGAAAAGCAGAATCTCGGCGAAGAAAAACCTGATTTTTCATCTTGACAATAAAAATCACAAAAGATAATATATCTTAATATGCGAGGATTTATTACGAATATTGAAAAAGATACTGAGGGTAATGATTTTTTTAGAAAAGTTATTTTTACGGCAAAATACAGCCAATTAGTTCTGATGAGTTTAAAACCGGGTGAAGAAATCGGTGAAGAAGTTCATAACAATTTAGACCAATTTTTCAGATTTGAAAAAGGAGAGGGAAAAGTAGTTATAGAAGGAGAAGAGTTTCAGATTAAAGATGGTTTCGCAGTTGTAGTGCCAGCGGGGACAAAACATAATATCATAAACACCTCTTCAGACGAACCTCTCAAACTTTACACGATTTATTCTCCGCCGAATCATCAAGACAAGACAATTCATAAAACCAAAGAAGAAGCAGAAGCATCAGAAGAGCATTTCGACAAAAAGACAAGTTTTTAAATTTACAGAGGTTAAAGCCTCTGTTTTTTAATTTAAATAAAAGAAAAGAGCCTCCGACGAAAAAAATTCGTCGAAGGCTCAATTACTTAAAGGTCCTCTTTGCGAACGGATGCAATACCGATATAGGCGACGGGATTCTCATCCCAAAAGTAACAGAAAGAGTCGAAGAAACCGACATAGATATACTCCCGAAGCTCACTCATCGTATAGTCACGAGGCCGATCTAATGTACGAACATAGATGTGCTCAAATAGACGTTCACCTGTAGCTAGAAAATGACCGATGATAGTATAAATCATCACACGGGCTCTAGGCACTTCTTCGTCTTCACCGAGAAGTACTAGCTGCTTTCGCCAACTCTTCGAAGTCGAGTTGTCCACAGGACTCTTACGAACCAGTTTCCAACTTACTTCGTCGCATTCCGTAGCGAAAACGAACCCTTTACCATACCACGATTCATCGTAGAAAAGCTTAGAGTCTATCTTTGCACGAAGCTCGAGAATCGAGAGTGGAAAGACCGCCACAAGAATATGAGTATCTTTCAGATTTTGGAGCGTCGCTTTAGAGAACGGAAACGGAATTTTTGAAAGGGTAATAAGTTGCTCATGCGAGGGATTGATCCCGAAGTACTGAATGGCCTCTTCAATACCAAAGAAGTTGCGTCCCATTATTTCACGAAGACCATATTCCAAGGAAATTAAATCTTTCTCTCTTTTTTCCATATTACCTCCTTTTAAAGAACTTTTATAACACCACAATTATAGCAAACTGTCAAAAAAAGTCAAAATTTTAAAATTAAATTATTTTTTACTTTTTAAAATTAAAATTGATAAAAAACCAAAAATAAGCTAAATTAAAAGAATATGACAGTTGTTGTTTCAAATTCAGAAAAATTAGAGGAATTAAAAAATAAAATTATAAAGGATGGAGTAGAAAACCTTCATGTTTTGGCTGATTTTGACAGGACTTTGACAAAAGCTTTTGTTAATGGTCAGAGCCGGCCGTCTCTGACCTCAGTTTTGAGAGATGGTAATTATTTAACGCAAAATTATGCTTCAAAAGCGCATGAGTTTTATAATAAATACCACGCAATTGAAATTGATACAAATATTCCCCATCAAAAAAAGAAAAAAGCAATGGAGGAGTGGTGGACACTTCATTTTGATTTATTGATAAAGTCTGGTTTGAATAAAAAACATTTAAAAGAAATTGTAAATTCTGGGAAGGTGGAATTCAGACAAAACGCTTTAGAATTAATGGATATTTTAAAAGAAAGAGGTATTCCTCTTGTTATTATGTCTTCAAGTGGTTTGGGCGGAGATGCAATTGCGATGATGTTAGAAAAAGAAAGAAAACTTTACAATAATATTTATATTATTTCCAATTCATTTAAATGGGATAAAAAAGGGAATGCTGTTGAAGTAAAAAAACCCATTATTCATGTAATAAACAAAGACGAGACGATGATTAAAGATTTTCCTGAAATTTATAAAAAAATAAAAGATAGAAAAAATGTTATTTTACTTGGTGATAATATTGAGGACCTTGGAATGATAATCGGGTTTGATTATAAAAATCTTTTGAAAATAGGGTTTTTAAACGAAAATATTGAAGAGAATTTGGAAAAGTATAAAAAGAGTTTTGATGTTTTAATTTTAAATGACGGCTCAATAAATTATTTGAATAACCTAATCAAGGAATTATGATAAAACAAAAAAATTGGGTTGAAAAATTAAAAAATAATAAAGGTTTACCAAAAGTAGTAAAGATTACCGGCAAAATGAGTAAAAGATGGGGAACAGGTTCAGTGGCAATCCCAGCTCCGATGGAAGTTAATGAGATTATGAAAAAAGTGCCGAAAGGAAAACTTATTAGTATTAATCAAATCCGTCAAGTTATTGCCAAAAGACATAAAGCAACCATTGGTTGTCCTATAACTTGTGGTATTTTCGCTTGGATTGCTGCTAATGCAGCTGAAGAAGAAAGAAAACAAGGTAAAAAAGATATTACGCCCTATTGGCGGACTTTAAAAAGCGACGGCTCTCTTAACGAAAAATATCCAAGTGGGTTAGAGGGACAAAAGAAGCTTTTGGAAAAAGAAGGACATAAAATCATTCGGAAAGGCAAAAAATATCTCGTTGTTGATTACGAAAAAGCGTTTAAATGATTCTTTTAAGTATTACTACAACAAAAAATTCAGGTTGGAGAGAAAAAATAAAAGAAGCAAATAAATTAGGGCTAAAAGAAATAGCCCTTTTTCCTACTTGTCTTAATAAAAAGCAAAGAGAGGAACTTTATTTTTTACTCAAAAAATCAACAATTAAAAATATCCCTTTTGTTCATTTGAGAAGCGATATGAATTTGGAGGAATTGGATTTTTTTATTAAAAATTATAAAACAGAGGTTTTTAATATTCATACCCAAGCCCAGTACCCTTTAATTCATGATTACTCTAAATATAAATCCAAAATATATATTGAAAATGTTTTTCAGGAATTTGATAAAAAGGAACTTAAAAATTTTGCCGGCATCTGTTTAGACCTTTCCCATTTGGAAAATGACCGGCTTTTAAATAAAAAGAGATTCTCAAAAAATATAAAAATAATTGAAAAATATTCTCTACCCATTGGCTGTAATCATATCTCCGCTATAAAAAATTTTACCCATCTTGATAAAAGCGGCGAGCTTCGTTACGACGAACATCATTTTGAAAATTTTTCCGAATTTGATTATTTAAAAAATTATCCCCCGAAATATTTTTCCCAATTTATTGCCATTGAAGTGACAAATTCTCTTAGTCAACAATTAAAGGTTAGAGATTATTTGTTTGATTCTTTATTTCACAAAAATTTTTTAAATGTTCAAATTGATTTTTCAAAATTTTTTGTTATTCCCAGAGAAGAAACGGAATTTTGGATACAGAAAGTGATAAGAGAATTGAAAATTGTAAATGACAAATTGCAAATTTTAGACATATTTGCCGGAACCGGTTGTCTTGGTATTGCTGTCTCAAAGAATATAAAAAATAGTTTTGTTGATTTTGTTGATAATGATAAAAAGGCGATTGAACAGATTAAAATCAATTTAAAACTGAATAAGATTTCTTCGAAAAGATATAAAATTTACAAATCTGATTTATTTAAAAAACTAGAGGGTAAGAAATATAACGTTATTTTAGCTAATCCTCCTTATGTGGCTAAAGAAAGATTAAATGAGGTTCAAGATACAATAAAGGAATTTGAACCAAAAATTGCCTGGTTTGGAGGAAAAAGGGGATTAGTAATTATTTCAAAATTTTTAAAAGAAGCTAAAAATTTCCTCAACAAAGATGGTAAAATTTATTTTGAATTTGACCCCTTCCAAAAAGAAGAAGTTGAAAGAATAGCGAAAAAGGAGAATTATCAAATTCAATTCTTTAAAGACCAATTTCAAAAATTCCGCTACGCCAAACTAAATTTTCGAGATCCGATCTCAAAAATTTGACATTTTACTGAAAATTTTATATAATATTATTTATATAATCTTGAATTAAGTTCTTTAAAAAGGAGGCTATATGGCGTTTCTTAAAAGAAAATGGGTTGTAGTATCAATAATAGTAATTTATTATCTAATAGCGCTCAGCTTGTATTGCGCTGGGTGGCTGGATATAAAACCAGGATTATGCGGTTTGTTGATTCTATTAGGTAATATTGTTTGGTGTTTACCTTTTCTCCGATATTATCTTATAGAAAAGGAGGAGGAGGAAAGAAAAAGAATGGAAAAACAAAAAGAAAAGACTTAAATTACTCAAGTAAAAAGCGCTCAGATTATCGAGCGCTTTTTTATTCTTGATTTTAATTTATTTTTTGTTAAACTTTAATTAGTTAGATTGATTAGGATTCCCATCTTCTATGAGACCAACAAAAGATGAATATTATTTAATGATTGCTGAAGAAGTGGCAAATCGCGCTACTTGTTTTCGCGTTAAAATTGGAGCCATTATTGTTAAAGACGACCAGATTATCGCTACCGGTTATGTTGGCGCGCCAAGAAAAACAAAAGATTGTCTTGAAAGAGGGGAATGTTTAAGAGATAAATTAAAGATTCCTCACGGCAGAAATTACGAAATTTGTCGCTCTTGCCACGCGGAGCAAAACTGTATTATTAATGCTGCCCGAGCCGGGGTATCTCTTTTAAATGGAGATATGTATATTTATGCTAAAAATCAAAAAGGGGAAAGAATAGATTCTTTCCCTTGTTTTATTTGTAAAAAAATGATTATTAATGCTGGTTTAAAAAGAGTAGTATGTTCTACAAAAGAGGGGGAAATAAAAATCTTTTTAGTTGAAGATTGGGTGAAAGACTGGCAAGAAAAAGACATTATCGACGATAAACATCAATATGGAAAAGACCAAAATAATTAACCAATTTTTAAAAATTTTCTTTTACCGATTTGAATAACCATTCCTTTTTTTATTTCAACTTTTTTTCTCCAATCTTTCTCTACTTTTTCATTTATTTTAACTCCTCCTTGCAAAACAATTCTTTTTGCTTCACTTTTTGAAGATACTAATTTTGAATCGAATAGTAAATCAAGAAGGGGATAAATTTTCTTCTTGGTTTTAAAAACAAGAATTTCTGATGGTAATTTTTTTTCTTTAAAAATACGGTTAAATTCTCTTTCTGCCTCTTCAGCCGTTTTTTCATTATAATATAAGTTTACAATTGTTCGAGCTAATTTTGCTTTTAAATCTCTTGGATTTACTTCTTTATTTTTTAATTCTTTTTTAATTTTTTCTATTTCTTCTAAAGGTAGGGGAGTGGTAAGTTCAAAATAATCTCCGATTAATCCATCTTTCATTGACATTATCTTCCCATATATATCGTTTGGCTTATCAGTAATGTTAATAACATTACCGCGAGTAGTTGACATTTTTTCGCCATCTAAACCTAAAAGCATTTTAAAAGTTATAATATCCTGCGGGGATTGGTTAAACATTTTTTGAATTTCTCGACCAACTTTTAAATTAAATAACTGGTCTGTACCACCGATTTCAATATCAGCTTTTACCATTACGGAGTCATATCCTTGAAATAGAGGATATAATAATTCATGAACACCGATTGGTTTCCCTTCATCCCATCTCTCTTTGAAATTTCTTCTCTGAATCATTTGTTGGGCAGTAAATTTCATTGCTAAAGAAAGTAAGTCATGCATAGTTAATTTATTTAACCATTTACTATTGTAGTGCAATTCAACTTTTTTCACATTTAAAATTTTATTGATTTGCCCTATATAATCTTCCATATTCTCTTTTATTTCTTTATCGCTTAAAGGTCTTCGCATCGCTGTTTTATCCGAAGCATCGCCAATTTGAGCAGTAAAATCACCGATAATCAAAACAATCTGATGCCCCAAATTTTGAAAAGCCCTCAGTTTCCAAAGAACAGAAGCTCTCCCTAAATGAATTTTCGGCCCTGTTGGGTCAATACCATGTTTAATCCGCAGTTTTTTCCCGGATTTTAATTTCTTTAATAAGCTTTCTTTTTCAATAATTTCTTCTACCCCTTTAAATAATATTTCTTTTATTTTTGCTTTCATATTTGTTTATGGTTCGGCCACTGGGAAATTCAGTTCGCTCCGCTCACGAATTTCCCGCCGCCTGCGGGCGGCCTCCTTACATATTCGTTGGTTTCAGTATTTATTTCAACTATATCTCCTTCTTTTATAAACAAAGGAACATTTACCAGAGTGTTTGTTTCTAATTTAACTACTTTGGTGCCTCCCTGAGCGCGATCGCCTTTAATCCCCGGCGGCGCTTCAATGACTTTTAAATGAACCTTTATAGGCAAGTTGATATTTATAATTTTATTATTAAAAACAAGCCCTTGGACCACTTGCCCTGTCTTTAAAAATTTAGCGCTTTCGCCAATTTGAACCTCTGTGAAACTAAATCGTTCTGATGGATTTTCTAATTTACAAAAATAATAATTTCCTTTATTGAAATATAAAAATTTTAAATCAATTTTATCAATTTCTACTTCTTCAAATTTATCTGACTGTTGGAAAGTTTTTTCCAAAACTTGGCCAGTTATTAGATTTCTCATTTTTACTCTGGCTACTGATCTTCTTTGCGCCATTTTAATCTGTTCAAAATCTAAAACTTCGCAGGGTTCCTCATCTAAAATAAATTTTACTCCTTTTCGGAGTTCAAAATAAGTTAACATAATTATGTTATCTTAATTTAGTTTTCTTTTTCTATTATAACTTTGTTAAAAATAAAATCAACAATTAATGTATCTAAATCGCGATTTAACTTTTTTCTTTATTTATTATATCTTAAAATATGTCCTTTAAAAAAAATTAATGTGGGGTTAAGAAAAAAAGTTAAAAAGGAGGAAAAAGTGAAGAGATTAGGAAAAATTTTAACAATGGTTTCAATGGTAATGGTAGTTAAAATAGGAATTGGGTCAGAGTATTCAGAGTATAAGCGTCAATTCGCCGTCGTGGGACTAGAAACAATATACAGTATTGACTACCAATTTATCCAGCAGAAGAATCGGATTGATGTAAAGGTTTGTTGGGACACAAAGAAAGCCGTGAAATCTGAAATATGTTGGAATAAAACAACAACATTTCTTCCAGAGGAGCCGTTCGGGAAAATAAGTGCGAAAACAACAAGTAGTGGAAAACATCACGAAGCAGTTATAAAATATCTCCCATCGGGAGAAACGGCTTGGCTTTGTATAAATGCTGGGGAGGATAATTATAGGTTTGCTATTTGTCCACCAGAACGAAAAGATGTGCTCGTCCATTTGGCTGTTGCGACTACAATAGCGGATAAACAATATTTTTTTATTATTTTCCACTTTGCTTCTGAAAAGGTAGAACCAAAAGATTTTCTTGTAAGATTGAGAGAAAAAAATAAAAAGTGGCAAAATATAGGGGTTGAATATCATCAAAACGATCCCCATTACCGTACTGCTTGGATGGAAACCAGAGGAGGGATTTATGAGTTTGAGATATTAAAAAACAAGAAAGTTATTGCCAAAGAAAAAGTTGAAATCCCTTCTATAAAAGATGTAGAAGAAACAAAAATTATAACGCCTTAACCTCGCGATTATTGAAAAGGCTCGATAGCATTTGCTGCGAGCCTTTTTAATTGTATAGTTTAAAATAATTTAAAATAATATTGTACCGATAATATCTTTATGTCCCAATAAGAAATCTTCAGCTGCTATTGGTTTTTTCCCTTCCAGTTGTATTTTTTGCAAAATTAAGTAATTTTGTCCAGTTTGAATTGTTAATTTTTTATCATCTGTTAAGAAAATTTCACCTATCTGCTTGTTTGTTTTTGTTTGAGTCGGTAAAATTTCTACCTTCAAAATTTTCAAATTCTTGATTCTTAATTCTTGATTCTTGATTCTTGTATAGCTTCCTGGCCAAGGATTAAATGCTCTGATTTGTCTTTCGATTTCCTCTGCCGATTTGCTCCAGTCAATTTTTCCGTCTTCTTTTTTTAAAATTTTTGTATAAGTTGCTTTATTTTCATCTTGGGCTTCTTGAGGAAGCGGTTTAATCTCGCCCTTAAGCCATTTTGGAATTGTTTCTATGACTAACTTTGCTCCTAATTCTGCCAACTTATTATGTAATTCTTCATACGTTAATTTTTCATTTTTCATTTTTAATTTTTCATTTGCTATGATTGGCCCGTGGTCTATTTTCTCATCCATTTTTATAATTGTTACTCCTGTTTCTTTATCGCCATTTAGAATTGTAAATTGAAGCGGAGAAGAACCACGCCATCTCGGAAGAAGGGAAGGGTGAATATTAATAAAACCATATTTGGGGATATCTAAGATATGTTTGGGTATTATCTGACCATAAGCAGCAACAATAATTAAATCAGGCCTCAGATTTAAGATTTCAGATTTAAGATTTAAGATTTTTTCGGATTGGAGTACTGAAATATTATATTTTTCAGCCACAAGCTTTACTGGCGGGGGAGTAAGAATTTGTTCTCTTCCTACTGGTTTATCCGGTTGAGTGATTACTAAAATTGGTTTATATAGAGTTTGGATAAGTTTTTCTAAAATAATCGCTCCAAACTCCCCAGTTCCTATAAAGATAATTTTGACATTTTTCATAATTTTATTTCATAATCCGCCATTCAATTTCTTCTTCTTTACCAGCGAATTCCAACCATTCACCCTCTAGTGTAATTACATACCATCTACGATGAGTTCCAGACCAAACCATTGGATTCCCCTGATAATATGGTTTCTTTACAATTTCTTTTGGTTTCAATCTATCAAGTTCTAACCATTTTTTAAAAACGGTCTCAATCGCGTAATCCAAACCTCTTGATTTTGCCCATTCGGCAACTTTAGTTATTGCTTCTTTAGCTTTTTCTGTTGAGCCGGCTAATTCTAAAAGTTGTTTCGCCGGTTTTGTAAACCGCGAATAAATAATCTTTCTTTTTTTGGAATTTTTTTTAACTTCTTCTAATGACAAACCCTTAGTTTCAAAATAATGGGTTATCACTTGGCGGATAGCTGTTTCTTCTTTTAGCTCTTCGAAATATTTAATTTTTTCTTTTTTTAGATACTCTTCAATTTTTTCTGAAATACTTTTTCCAACACCCGGTATCTTTCGAATAGCTTTAATACCATTTTCCTTGTAAATTAAAGAAACATCTTTTTCTAAATTTTCCAAAGATTTAGCCGCTTTTCGATAAGCCGCGGGTTTGAAAGCTACGCCTTTTATTTCAAGAAGTTCAGCAATTTCGCCAAATATCTCTGCAATTTTTCGATTATTCATTTTATTCATCATATTTCTCAACTGTAAATTTATAGATTATTGTTTTTTCTCGCATTGGATCTATTCCACCCTTTTGGCAGGCAATAGAAATTTGATTTTCTACTGTATCAATTCCTTCTAAATCAGGAAGTAAAAGGGCAGACTTTGGCACAAAATGTCCATTAAAAACCACATCAGTAGTAGAAGAAATTGGTACTGTTCTTATTATAATACCAATTTTTTTTGGGTCTAATTCCTTAATATCTTTCACCAATTCTGGTTCGTTTAAAATGTAGACGGTATAAGAAAGCTCGGGAAGTTCTTCTTTTTGAATTGGTCCAAAACGATAATCCTCAGTGGCTGCGGCAATAGCATTTGAGATAATTTCTTGGGCAATATTTTCTTTGGTTGGCAAATAAGTTCCAATACAACTCCGTAAATCATTGTTTTTTTCAATCGTTACAAAAGTCCCGGCTCTTCTTTCCAAAAATTCTTTTGGCAGATGAGCCGGCAATGGAATAATTTTTCCTTTACCAATAAATGTTTCAACAGCTTGTTTTGCTAAATAAATTAATGGATTCATATTTCGCCGTTTTTAATAATTTCATTAATAATTTCCTTTTTAGACTGGTTGGTATAATATATCGTAATATCCGCATATTTCTTATAAAAAGGTAATCTCTCATTATATAATTCTTTAATAGATTTCGAGCTCAATCCAACTATACCTCTCATCGCTTTATTTTTAAGCCATTTCTCTAAATCATTAATAGGTGTATCTAAAAATATAATAACCGATGAATCTTTAAGAATATTCATAACTTTTTTTGAATAAATAACGCTTCCTCCGGGAGCAAGAACACAATTTTTCAATGGCAATAATTCTAAAATTCGTTTCTCTTCAATTTCACAAAAAGTTTTATCTCCTTTGGTATCTATAATTTGCTGCAAAGTCATTTTTTCTTGTTTCTCTATATAATCATCACTATCAATAAATTTAAAATTAAGCTTTTCCGCTAATGCTCTGCCAATCGTACTTTTTCCTGAACCAGGCATACCAATTAATGTAATATTGTTTAATTTTCTCATATAAACGCTCCGCTTCGCTCGCTATAAACTTCGCTTCGCTCCGTTTTAAAATTTATTTTCTAAAAATGTTTTAAACTCTTGATAATCGGCCGGGATAGTCTTGAAATCTTCTTTTTTATTTTCTATCCCTGATAGGCTTTTAGGAGATTTTATTTTTAGACCAATTATCTCCTCAATTTCTTCTGGAAATTTAGCTGGATGAGCTGTTTCAAGACAAACAGAAAGGAAACTTTTTCCTTCTTTCAATAAAAAGCTTTCTAGGGCTGTCCAGCCAACAGCGCCATGAGGCTCTAAAACTACTTTATATCTATCATAAACCTTTTTTATTGTCTTTATTGTTTCATCATTGGAAATACTTACTGAGAAGATATCTTTTTTAATTAAATCCACATCTGGCATTTTATTAATCTTTCCTTTCTCATCCATTTGACCTCCATATAAATTAATAAGTCTAGCCAGATTACTGGGATGACCGACATTCATTGCACTTGAGGGACAAACTTTCGATGGTTTTATTGGGATATAGTTTTTGGTTTCTAAAAATTTTGGAAATTCATCATTTTCATTTACAGCAGCAATAAATTTATAAACAGGGAGACCCATCTTTTTTGCTATAAGACCCCCCATTAAATTTCCGAAATTACCAGAAGGAACTGAGAATATAACTTCTTCGCCTTTTTTTGCTAATTTTGAATAGGCATAAAAATAATAAACAATTTGGGGTAATAATCTTCCAAAATTAATAGAATTAGCTGAAGAAAGATTTAAATAACTCAATTCCGGATCAGCAAATGCTTGTTTAACCATTGCCTGACAATCATCAAATTTACCATTCACGGCTAGAACAGTGATATTCTTCCCCAAAGTAGTCATTTGTTTTCTTTGTCTTTCACTCACTTCTTTCCCAGGGAAAAGAACAACCACTTTTATATTTTTTAAATTATAAAAAGCATTAGCAACTGCGCTTCCGGTATCACCAGAAGTAGCTACTAAAATAAGAACCTGTTCGCTTCGCTCACAGAACCTTGATTCCTCGCTTCGCTCGGAAATGAGAAGATTCTTATTTTCTTTTTTAATAAAATATTCTATTAATCTAGTCATCATTCTGGCGGCAAAATCTTTAAAAGAAGCAGTTGGTCCTTGATCCAATCTCATAATATAAATTTTTCCAATAACATTTTCTAAAGGAATATCAAAATCATAAGCTTCTTTTGTTATCTTTTTTAAATCATCCTCAGGTATCTCATCTCTCAAAAACTCATTAGTGACAATAAAGGCAATTTCAGGATAGGAAAGAGTTTTCATTGAAACTATAGTTTTCAAAGATATTTTTGGGATTCTATCTGGTAAATATAATCCCTTATCTGGAGCTTGACCTTGTAATAATGCCTCTCTAAAGTTAACAAATTCTGAGTTATGATTAGTGCTATAATATTTGATAATTTGAGCCATATCCTTATTATTTAAAAATATAATTTTTCAATGTTTGTTTAATTCTTTCTGCTTCGTTTTTGACTATCTCACTCTCATACTCAGCACTATGAGCAGGAACACCTTTATAAATTGGTCTTTTTTGATCTAAATGTAAATTGAAAATTATCTCATTTATTTCTGAATTAACTTTTAAATAAAGATGAAATCTTGAATAATCACTACCTCCTAAAGAACGAATAAAACTTAATTCTTTTCTTTCTTCGTTTTTGCCCTGGAAACGGTATCCAACTTCTCTTATTAAATTATAAACATTTTCTTTAAATGGCCCTTTTATAACAAACTTCATAAAGTAAAGTTAATTACTAAATAGCCAACACCAAAAGGTCCTTCATAAGATAAAACTTTCGCTTGCCATTTTAAGCCAGAAGTCTCCAAAATTCCTAACAAAAAACTAAAAGAACGAAGGCCGCATTCACCAGCTTCTGGATACAATTCGTCTAATTTTAAAATTTTTTCAATATCTTTTTTCTTTAATGCTTCAATTAAAGCTTTATCAAATTTTGGACCGTCAGGATGAAAGCCATAAGGCCCATCAGCCCTCAAGCAATGCGATAGATCGCCACTTGCTATGAGGGCAATTTTTAATTTTAAATTTTTAATTTTTAAATCGTATAATTTTTTTCCTTCTTCAAAATAAAATTGGGGTGATTCTAAACCAATTAAATGTTGTTGAATTTCGCCTTTAAAATCTTTTGCAAGGAAATAAAGGGGGACATTGAATCCCCAGTCGGGATGGGGAGCGAATATAATGATTGAATCTGGATTTACTTCTTTTAATTTCTTTCCTAATTTTTCCAAATTCTCAATTGTATTTCTAACTTGAGCTCTGTCTTCTGGAGAGCCAACTGAAGGCAAAATTATTGGGGGATGAGGGCTTATACCTACGAAGACTATTTGACTATTTAACATATTAACTATTTGATAATTTGACAATAAAACCTTTTAATCTTTTAGCGAGATTGCTAGCTTTTTCTAAAAATTCTTGATGTTTATCTTTATTAATATAATTATTATCTAAAGCACAATCTAAACAGGCTACAACCTCATCTAAAGACCCTGCCGCTCTGGAAATATAAATTCTCAGATCTTTATTTGTAGTTCGATTAGCTCCTTCTGCAATATTAAGAATTATTGAATTTAATGCTCTTTTTGTTTGGTCTACGAGAGCGAATTTCTCTTCCATTGGATAAGTTCTTAAAACTTCATATAGTTCAATTCGAAATCTTCTAGCGTCCTTATAAATATCCCATTCCCTGAATCTAAAACCATATTTATCGTAAGTCTTAATCATTTTTCGTTGTTAATTAGTTAAATAGTTAATTAGTTAATAATATTCAAGTCTGCGCCGCAGCGAGGGCATTTTCCATTTTTATCGTGGCGATGGATAATGTAGTTTGTTCTATCAATACAAAGAGTATTGCATTTTGGACAAAAAGTATCCTCTGTTGGCAAACCAGGGACATTGCCAGTGTAAACATACTTTAAACCGATTTCTTTTCCAATTTTATAAGCTCTTTTTAAGGTTTCAACTGGCGTATCAGATAAATTTTGAAGTTTCCAGGAAATTGCTCCGCAAAATTGAGAAATGTGCCAAGGAGTTTCTTCTCCTAATTCCTCCTTTATAAATTTAGCAATTCCTCTGAAGGTCTTTTCATCATCATTTAATGTTGGGATTACCAGCGTTGTAATCTCAACCCAAAATTTTTTCTTTTTTAATCGAATAAGTGTATCTAAAACCGGCTGAAGCCGAGTACCACAAACTTTAATATAAAATTCGTCATTGAATCCTTTTAAATCTACATTTGCTGCGTCAAGATAGGGATAAACTATTTCAAATAATTCTTTAGACCAAAAACCATTGGTTACCCAGTTATTTTTTAAACCCTTTTCCTTAGCTATTTTCATTGTCTCTAAAGCATACTCGGAAAAAATAGCTGGTTCGGTATAAGTATAAGAAATACTTGGCAGATGATTCTTAAGAGCTATTTCAACAATTTTTTCTGGAGAGATTTCTTCTCCTTTAATTCTTTTAAAAATTTTTGGAGCTTGGGAAATAGTCCAATTCTGACAATTCAAACAAGAAAAATTGCAGCCAACCGTAGCGATGGATAAAGATTGACTTCCCGGTAAAAAATGGAAAAAAGGTTTCTTCTCAATGGGGTCTATATTTATTGCGCAGGCCTTTCCATAAACTAATGAATAAAGTTTTCCATCTTGATTTTCTCTTACTCCGCAAATTCCTCTTTTTTTATCTTCAATAATGCAATAATGAGCGCAATTTAAGCATTGGACTTTTTTACCTGTCAGTTTTTTGTAAAGAATTGCCTCTTTCATTCTTTTTATTATACCACTTCAATTCAATTTTGGGATATCTAAAAAAGTTGCTATAATAAAAAAATGAAAAGAGTTTTTGTTGCGATAAATTTGCCCGAGGAGATTAAAAATAAGATTGAAAAAGAAGAGAAAGAAATTAAAAATCTTTTCCCTGAAGAGTTAAGAGAAACAATGTTTAAATGGGTAAAAAAAGAAAATCTGCATATCACTTTGCTTTTTATCGGTTATATCGATGAGAAAGCACTTCCTCAACTGAACCTCATAGTTAAAAAAATAACAGAAAGTTTTAAACCATTTTCTTTAAAATTTGAAAAAATTACTTACGGCCCGCCAAAAATAATTCCTCCCCGTCTCATTTGGCTTGAATTAGAAAAAAAACCGGAGTTGTTAGAACTGGCTCAAAAATTAAAAGAGGAAGTTGAAAAAGCAGGAATTTTAAACAGATATGAAAAAAGAGAATTTTCTCCTCATATTACCTTGGTCAGAATCCGAACTTGGCAATGGAAAAGAATTGAACCAGAAGAAAGACCAGAAATAAACGAAGAAATAAATTTAAGTTTTAAAGTCAATTCAATTGAAGTTATGGAAAGTAAATTAAAAAGAGGAGGTTCGGAATACACAATTTTAGAATTATGCCCTCTAAAAACTTAAAAATTCATTTTATTGGTATTGGCGGAATTGGGGTTTCGGCTTTAGCCCAATATTATTTAAAAAAAAGAAACCAAATAAGTGGTTCTGATTTAACATCTTCAGAAATTATAGATTTTCTTAAGAAAAAGGGGGTTAAAATTTTTACCCCGCACCATCCCGCCAAGGCGGGAGCTACGGGGCAGATTGGCCATTCGGAAAAAAACTTGCCAAAAGATACTAATTTAGTAATTTACAGCGCTGCTGTTTGTAAAAATAATCCAGAATTAGAAAAAGCGAAAAAATTAGGAATTAAATGCTTAACTTATTCGCAGGCATTAGGGGAATTAACAAAAAAATATTTCACAATTGCTGTTTCAGGAACTCATGGAAAAAGCACGACAACTGCGATGATTGCTTTGATTTTAATTAAAGCTGGCTTAAATCCAACGGTAATTCTTGGTACAAAATTAAAAGAATTTGGCAATAGTAATTTTAGAATAGGGGAATCGAAATATTTAATAATCGAGGCTGACGAATGGAATGCCTCTTTTTTAAATTATTGGCCAAAAATTATTGTTTTAACTAATATTGAAAGAGAACATTTAGATTACTACAAAAATTTAAAAAATATTTTAAAAACTTATAAAGAATACATTGGGCATTTGCCCAAAAGTGAAGTATTGGTGGCAAATGAAGAGGATAAAAACATCCAAAAAATTATTAGAGATCGGATCTCTGAAGGAGATCCGATCTCCCTATATCGTTCAAAACAAGAAGAAACTTCGAGGTTGAAAAAGATTTTAAAAATTCCGGGAAAACATAATGTTTCTAATGCTTTGGCAGCTTTAACAGTCGCGCGAGTTTTAAAAATTCCTAACAAAATATCTTTTAAAGCATTGTCGGAATATCGCGGTTCATGGCGTCGCTTTGAAGAATCTAATTGTTCTATAAAAACTAATAAACTAAAAACTATAAACTATAAATTAATTTCTGATTATGGCCACCATCCAACTGAAATTAAAGCCACCCTTGAAGCTGCTCGGGAAAAATATCCCAAAAAAGAAATTATTTGTATTTTTCAACCACATCAATATCAAAGAACATTTTATCTTTTTGATGACTTTGTTAAAGTTTTTAAAAAAGTTCCAATTGATAAATTGATTATTACTGATATTTATGATGTGGCAGGCAGAGAAACAAAGGGTCTAAAAAAGAAGGTAAATTCAAAAAAAATAGTTGAAGCAGTTGGAAAATCTTCAGTAATTTATTTACCCAAAGAAAAAATAATTGATTATATTAAAAAAAATTTAAGAGGAAAAGAAGTGGTAATTATAATGGGCGCGGGTGATATATACAATTTAAATTTAAATTTAAATTCAAAATTCAAAATTCAAAGTTAAAGGTCGTATAAAAAGTTTAAATTAAAATTTTATGGGAAGTGCTTTATACACCATACTTTTGATAATTATAGTAATTGTGACGGCAGGATTTATAACTATGTATTTCAAATCAAGAACAAAAGGTCCTTCAGTTCCGCAAGTGAAAGAGGAACCAACAGAAAAACCAGAAAACGAAGATTCTGAAATTGGTTAAATTAATATAAAAAGGATTGTTTCTTGATTCTTGATATTATAAAATAGGAATATGGAAAGAATTTATACTACTCAAGCAATCAAATATATCGGAGGTCGGATTAAACTTTGTGGCTGGGTTAACAGCAGACGAGACCATGGGAAAATTATTTTTATTGACTTAAGAGATAAAAAAGGGACAATCCAAATAGTTTTTTCCAATAATCTAAAGCCTGAACTTTATAATTTATCTCAAAAACTCAGACCAGAATGGGTAATTGAAGTAACTGGAGAAGTGGTAAAAAGACCGAAAGGAATGGAGAACTTAAAAATTGAAACCGGGACAATTGAGATAAAAGCAGAAACTCTTAAAGTTTTTTCCGAGGCGAAAACTTTGCCGTTTTCTATTGAAAATGACGGCTATGAAATTAATGAAGAAAAACGATTAAAATATCGCTACTTAGATTTAAGACGTCCCCGCTTAAAGAGAAATTTAGAAATTCGCCAAAAAGCAATTCAATTTATCAGAGAATTTTTAATTAAAGAAGATTTTATTGAAATAGAAACTCCCATTTTAACAAAATCGACTCCGGAAGGAGCGAGAGATTTTGTTGTCCCTTCAAGATTGGAGCCGGGAAAATTTTACGCCCTTCCTCAAAGTCCTCAACAATATAAACAGCTTTTAATGGTAGCGGGAATTGAAAAATATTTTCAAATAACCCGCTGTTTCCGGGACGAAGACCCTCGAGCTGACAGACAAGCCGAGTTTACTCAACTTGATTTAGAAATGTCTTTTGTTAGTCAAAACGATATTTTAGAAATAATTGAAAAGCTTTATATTGTTTTAATTAAAAATTTATTTCCCGAAAAGAAAATTTTAAAAATTCCTTTTCCAAGAATTACTTATTCTGAGGCAATAAAAAAATACAAAATTGATAAGCCCGATATCCGAATAAATAAAGAAGATAAGAATGAATTAGCTTTTGCTTTTATTGTTGATTTTCCAATGTTTGAATGGAAAAAGGAAGAAAAAAGATGGGATGCAGTTCATCATCCCTTTACTCGTCCCCAAACTGAAGATATTAAAAAAATTAAGGCGGAGCCAAGTGAAATCTTGGCCTATCAGTATGATTTTGTCCTCAATGGTTATGAAATTGGCGGAGGAAGCTTAAGAACTTATAAACCAGAGGTATTAGAAGCTGTATTTGAAGTAATGGGACATAAAAAACAAGAAATTCGCAAAAAATTTGGGCATTTACTCGAAGCATTTGAATACGGTGTGCCGCCGCATGGCGGCATTGCTCCCGGTATTGATAGGTTTTTAGCAATAGTTCTTAATGAACCAAATATCCGTGAGATAATGGCTTTTCCAAAAACTGGCGATAACCGTGATTTAATGATGAATGCGCCAGCAGAAATTACCCAAGAACAATTAAAGGAATTAAAACTGAAACCTCTTTCACTTAAGGCGAAAGCGCCGAAGGCGGGATTAGTCAAGAAGAGAAAAGGAAAAAATGAAAAAGATAAAAAATAAGAAAACTTTAATATTTTTTATAATTATTTGTACTTTAACCATAATAGTAGGGTGGGGAATAAAAGAAAAATTAGAAAATTTCTTTTATGCTTGGCTGATAGCGAGAAAACCTTTTATTTTAGTTGAAATTTTCCCAGATTCTTCAGAAATAAACGAAAGATTGGCTTTAAATTCTCAACTCCAGTCAAAAGCTGCCCTTTCTGTTTTAGTTGATTTAGAAGGAAGAGAAAGATTTTTTTTTAAACGACAAGAAAACGAAAAATTTCCCATTGCTAGTTTGACCAAATTAATGACTGCTTTGATAGTTTTAGATAATTATAAACTATCGGATAAAATAAAAATTACTGAAGCTGTTGTTAAACAGGAAGGAGAAGCCGGCCAATTAAAACCCGATGAAATTCTTTCCGTCAAAGACCTTTTATATATTACTTTAATTGAATCAAGCAATGATGCGGCTTATGCCTTAATCTTGCCAATGGGCGAAGAAAAATTTGTTGATTTAATGAATTTAAAAGCTCAGAATTTGGGTTTAAATAATACTTATTTTACCAATTCTACTGGTTTAGATTCTTCAGATTCTCTTGGTCCCAGCAATTATTCCACAGCTAAAGAGTTAGTAAAATTAACAAAATATTTAATTTTTAATAAGCCGGAAATGTTTGAAATTCTTTCAAAAAAAGAATATAATCTTTATTTAGAAAATAATGTTTTTCATCATCGGCTGGTAAACACCAATAAACTTTTAGAAGAATCCGCTCCGCCAGTTGGCGGATGGCAGACTAAAATAATGGGGGGAAAAACCGGCTATACCGAAAAGGCAGAGGATTGTTTGGTTTTAGTTTTAAAGTGCAAAGATAATTATTTAGTTAATGTGATTTTAGGGGCGCAAAATAAATTTGAGGAGATGAAAAAAATATTAAATTATGTTGAAAATAAATGTAATTAAGGTCTTAGTTCTTTGCGCATTTTCTTCTTTCTTGGCTGTCTTATGGACTCCTTTTTTAACCCATTTTCTTTATAAATACAAACTTTGGAGAAAAACCGCCAGAACTAATGCTATGGATGGCAAACCAGCGCCGGTCTTTCATAAACTTCACGAACAGCGAGAGGTCGGAGTTCCTCGTTTGGGCGGGTTATTGGTCTGGCTGACCACGGTTTTTGTGACTTTTTTATTTGCCGGACTTAGTAAAATTTCTGATAATTTTTGGCTGCAAAAATTAGATTTTTTATCGCGGGATCAAACCTGGCTGCCTTTAGGAACCTTGGTGGCAGGAGCATTGTTAGGACTTTCTGATGATATCTTGCAAATTTTCGGAAAAGGAAAATATGCCGGTGGAGGAATAAGGTTTACTCGCCGGCTTTTAGCTGTTTTAATGATAGGAATAGTGGGGGCTTGGTGGTTTTATTTTAAGCTTGGTTGGCATACCATTCATATTCCCGGGAATGGAAATATTGAGATTGGATTTTGGTATTTGCCATTATTTGTTATTACAATTTTGGCTTGCTGGTCTGGAGGAATAATTGATGGAATTGATGGTTTATCCGGCGGAACATTTGGTATAATGTTTGGCGCCTTTTCAGTTATTGCTTTTGCTAAAACCCAATATAATTTAGCGGCTTTCTGCGCCGTTTTAGCCGGAACAACTTTGGCATTCTTGTGGTTTAACATTCCGCCAGCCCGATTTTATATGGGAGAATCTGGAATGCTTGGTCTAACCGTTACCTTAGCAACGGTTGCCTTCTTAACTGATTCAATTGTAGTTTTACCAATTATTGGAGGACTTTTAGTAATTGAAACTGGTTCGGTTATTTTACAGCTTATTTCCAAGAAATTTTTCCATAAAAAATTGTTTCTTTGCGCTCCCATTCATCATCATTTAGAAGCTAAAGGATGGCTTCCTGAAAAAATCACTATGCGTTTCTGGATTTTAGGAATGGTTTTTGCTATAATAGGGGTAACAATAAGATTATTAGGATAAATGTACGTTAAAAATAAATTTGATAAAGGAGAAAAAAATGATAGCTATAGCGCTTGAATCGCTTTTAGGAATAATAAAAGGTGTATGGCAATTAATGGCCAGTGTTTTAATTTTAATACTAATTGTGGCTGCGATTGTATGTTTCGCGGCCTTGATTAGCAAGTTAAATAAAGTAATAGATAAAGTAATAGATAAAGTAATAAAATAAAACACAACAGGGTTTTTAAATATTATAAAATTATAAAAGCCCTGTTTTTTTGTTGGAAAAATGTTGACAAAAATATATATTTCTGTTAGAACTAAAATAGGACATTAAAAAATAAAGAAAAAGAAAGATAAAGGGAGGTGACAAGAAATGAAAATCGGGGTTGATTTGGATGGAACTTTGACTTCTGTGGGACTTTATAATACTGATACTAAACTGCCGTGGTGGTGCGCTCTCTGGTTAATTTTTGTCTGGCCGAATAAAATGATGATTAAAATTTTACAAAGATTAAAAGAAAGAGAAGATGAAATTATCATTGTTTCGGCACGACCAAAACAATTAGAAAATCTAACTCAATATTGGTGTAAAAAGCATAAAATACCAATTGACCGCATTATTTGTATTGGAACAGGCGAAAAAGTGGAAGAACGGAAATTAGAGATTATTAGAAAAGAAAACATTAAAATGTTTATAGACGATGACTCGAAAATTGTAAGCTATTTGAAAGAAAAGGGGATTGATGCTTATTTCCCGTCTAAATAGTATTAGGGGGTGATTAAAATGAGTGTTTATTATTATATTGAAATGATTATTTTTGGAGTAATTTTAGCAGGAACAGGTGGTTTAATTTATACGTCATCTGCCTTGATAATTAGGGTAATAGGATGCGTATTCCTTATTTTCGGAGCTATAGTGCTGTTTGCGGCGCTCGCGGGAATAATTGGAGAAAAAAAGAAACAATAAATATCTGAATATCGCGACAAAGCGGCGTGGATTTCCATAAATTTCCCCGCCGCTTTTTTTTAAGTTATTTGTGATAAAATGTAAATATATGAAACAAGCAACTTTGTGTCTTTTAATTAAAGAAAACTCAAAAGAAATACTCTTAGCAATGAAAAAGAGGGGATTTGGGGCTGGGAAATGGAATGGAGTTGGCGGGAAATTTGATCCGGAAAAAGATAAAAATGTGTTGGAAGCAGCGATTAGAGAAGCAAAAGAAGAAATTGGCGTTTTAATTAAAGATTTAGAAAAAGTTGCTGTCTTGGATTTTTATTTTCCCGAAGTTCCTGAAGATTTTAACTGGAATCAAACAGTTCATGTTTTT
>PEWP01000017.1 GCA_002779425.1 bacterium (Candidatus Gribaldobacteria) CG07_land_8_20_14_0_80_33_18
TTTATCCGGAAACACCAATATCAATGGTACTGGTTGGTTACCCATTGATTTCACTTCTTCAACCTTAGGTTCTTCCATACCATCTTTACCAATAGATCCGAAGAACAACAATAACTATTATTATAACTTTATTTCAGATGGTAATTATTTTGAAATTAACTGTAGATTAGAATCTAAAACTTATAAAGATAAGACTGCTAATGATGGAGGTAATGTTGATAGTGTTTATGAAGTAGGAACATCATTAACTGTTAGTACTAGCTTGGTTTATGATGACTTTGAGGACGCAAGTATAGATACCAATAAGTGGCAACAAGCTCCTACTGGGGCCACTACTGGAGACTGGACAGAAACCGGTGGTTATATTCAAGCCCAAGTTACAGGAGCTAATTACTGGAGAGGTTGGGGGATAGCGACTAAAAATACTTATAATCTAACTGGCAATATAACTTGGATGATTAATAGGAGCTATCTAGATGGAAATTTTGGGAATTTTTTTATAGCTGATGTTGACGACGCAAAATGGAGTTATGATATATTAAATTATCCTAACTGGGGATTTGGTTTTTTGAAAGGTGATAATGGAGATAATCTGATAAAAATAGTGAACGGAACCGAGACTATATTAGAGAATTTTTCAGCTTACAGGACTACTTTGGGAAAGTTTGAAATTAAGAAAATAGGCACAACGTATTCAGTTTGGTTAAACGATAGTAAAATCTCAAATGAATATAATATTCCTGAGTTAGAGAACAAAAATTTATATATGGTTTGGGATGTGTGTCGAATTAATAATGTAAATGTTTACACTGTAAGAGTAATTGAAGCAAAAATTACTAGTTATTAAATTCTTTCCTAGAAACTATCCCCTGAAAAAACATCAATTTTTGGAATTTGACACGAATTTAATAATCCTTTCGAGATCGGATCTCGAAAGGATTAGGCGACATTTCCTTGACGGGATTTTTTATTTTGCTATAATTTTTATATTATTTTAAAAAATTATGTCTAAATATGTTTATCTTTTCGGGGGAGGGAAAACCGAAGGAAACGCTAAAATGAAAAATTTGTTAGGCGGCAAAGGCGCAAATTTATGCGAAATGGCAGGCGCTAAAGATTTGAAATTGCCAGTGCCTCCGGGCTTTATTATTACCACCGAGGTTTGTAATTATTATTACAAACACAATAAAAAATACCCAAAAGGATTTGAGACCCAAATTAAAAAAGGATTGGCTCATATTGAAAAAATAATGAAAAGAAAATTTGGCGATTCAAATAATCCCTTGCTTGTTTCAATTCGTTCCGGTGCTCGAAAATCAATGCCAGGAATGATGGAAACCGTTTTAAATATTGGATTAACCGAAGAGACAATTTCTGGTTTAATTAAAAAAACAAATAATCCTCGTTTTATTTACGATGCTTATAGGCGTTTAATTCAAATGTATTCTGATGTTGTTATGGAAAAAGCCGAAGGCCTGCCTGCGCAGGCGGGCAAAAAAGTAAAAGATGGAAATGGGATTCGTGCTCAACTGGAAAAAGAATTAGAAAAAATGAAAAAAGCAAAAAAAATAAAGCAAGATACAGAATTAACAGCAGATGACTTAAAGGAATTAATAAAAATCTATAAAGAGAAAGTGAGAGAAATATTAAAAGAAGAATTTCTTGATGAGCCGGAGGTCCAACTGGAAAAGGGGATTGCAGCAGTTTTTTTAAGTTGGAATGGCAGAAGAGCAGTTGCTTATCGCCGCATTGAAGGGATTCCTGATGACTGGGGCACGGCTGTTAGTGTTCAGGCGATGGTTTTTGGCAACACAGGCAATAATTCTGGAACCGGTGTTGCTTTTACTCGTAATCCAGCAACCGGGGAAAAAGTTTTTTACGGTGAATGGCTTCCTGACGCCCAAGGAGAAGACGTGGTGGCTGGCATTAGAACGCCTTATCCTATAAATGAAAAAGGAAAAACAGAATATAATAAAAAGTTCCCTTCTTTAGAAAAGCAATTTCCAAAAATATATAAAGAATTAGATTTATATCAAAGGAAATTAGAAAAACATTATTGCGATATGTTAGATATCGAATTTACCATTGAGGATGGAAGATTATGGATGTTGCAATGCCGAGTAGGAAAAAGAAATGGTGTTTCAACAGTGAAGATGGCAGTGGATATGCTAAATGAAAAACTTATTTCCCAAAAAGAAGCAGTTCTCCGGGTTAGTCCCGAACAACTTAATGAGCTTCTTCATCCTTTGATTGACCCTAAAAAAGAAAAAGAGGCAAACTTGATTACTTCCGGTCTTCCAGCCGGGCCGGGCGCAGCAGTAGGTCAGGTTGTTTTTACTGCCGAAGATGCTGTGGCTTGGTTGGAAAACGGTAAACCAACAATTTTAGTTCGAGAAGAAACAAATCCGGAGGATATTGAAGGGATGCGAGCAGCAGTTGGAATTTTAACTGCCAGAGGAGGAATGACTTCTCATGCCGCCTTGGTTGCCCGGGGTTGGGGAAAGTGTTGTATTGTTGGAGCTGGCGCTTTGGAAATTGATTATAAAAATAAAATCTTAAACATAGAAAAACTGATTATTAAAGAAGGTGATTGGCTGACTTTAAATGGTACTAAGGGTTATGTTTATCTTGGGAAGCTTCCTTTAATTGATTCGGTGAAACAAAATCCATATTTTGGAAAATTTATGAAAATCTGTGATAGTTTAAGAAAACTAAAAGTTAGAACAAATGCCGATACGCCAAAAGACGCTCGAAAAGCCAGAGATTTTGGGGTAGAGGGAATTGGTTTATTTCGGATTGAACATATGTTTTATGGCGAGAATTCAGAAAAGCCGTTATTTTTGATGAGAAAAATGATTATGGCTGAATCAGAGGAGGAAAGAATAAAAGTTTTAGAAGAACTTTATCCCTATGTAAAAGAAAATATTAAAGAAACATTGAAAGTAATGAAAGATTTGCCAGTAACAATAAGATTAATTGACCCGCCTCTTCATGAGTTTGTTCCGAAAAATGAAAAAGAATGCCAGAAATTGATAAAAGAACTGGGCATCAGCAGAGAAAAATTTGAAAAAAGAGCAGAATTTTTGGCGGAAGTTAATCCCATGATGGGTCATCGCGGAGTAAGATTAGGAATTTCTTATCCGGAATTAACAAGATATCAGACGAGAGCAATTTTTGAGGCAGCAGTGGAATTGATAAAGAGGGGAATAAAAGTTTTTCCGGAGATAATGATACCGGTTGTTGCTTTTGGAACTGAAATTTTGGATCAAAAGAAAATTATAGAAGAGGTTTATCGTCAAACAATTAAAAAATTTAAAATAAAAGAAAAACAATTGTTGCTTAATATTGGCACAATGATAGAAATTCCCAGGGCTTGTTTGGTTGCTGACCAATTGGCTAAAATATGCGACTTTTTCTCATTTGGAACGAACGATTTAACCCAGATGGGGCTTGGTTTTTCCAGAGATGATGCCGGAGAATTTTTGCCAACTTATTTTAAAAAAGCAATAATTAAAATAGACCCTTTTCAATCTATTGACAAAACTGGCCTTGGCGAGTTAATAAAAATAGGAATTAAAAAAGGCAGAGAAACAAACCCAAATTTAAAAATCGGAATTTGCGGTGAACATGGCGGTGATGCAGAATCAGTGAAATTTTGTCATGAGATAGGAATGAATTATGTTTCTTGCTCTCCTTATCGTGTTCCGATTGCTAAATTAGCACTTGCCCAAGCAGTGGTAGAAAATTATGGAGGTAAAAGAAGCGATTAAAAAAAGAAGAAGCGTTAGGGCGTATAAACCAACTTTAGTTCCTGAAGAAAAATTAAAAATAATTCTTGAGGCAGCGAGATTAGCTCCTTCGGCTCATAATAATCAGGAGTGGAAATTTATTGTGGTGAAAGACGAGAAAAAAAATAGAAGAAATAATTTGCGAAGAAGAATTTTTTTAAAGAATAAAAAGAGGGTAAGTCCGCTGAGAGCGAGATTACCCTCTATTTATTTTTACTTCCAAAAATTATTTCTGATTTCTGACAAGTATTTCTAATTTTTTAATTCGATGCGCTCTTAATTGCTCCGAAAATTTTTTTCGATTTTCAGCAATTAAGTACGCATGAATTATGCTCCACAGAGGTGGCATACTTGGATTCGCCTTTATCACTGTGTGGGCTCCATTTTTAAAAAACATCCATTCGCTAATTTGGTCTCCAGTTGTTTCTACTCCGATTTTGAATGACACTTTTTCTTCTTGCATATCCGTCATATCTTTACTTACTAAAATTATATCACTTTTATCTTTTCTCTTTAAATTTTTCAAGAGTTCATTTAAAGAAGAATGGTAAAAGGAAAAATTTTTTACATCTTTTATAAATAAATATGACAAAAAATTTTCCTTGTGTATTCCGTCCTTGGGTAAATACTGGGTTATTCCACGAATTTTGTCTACTTCAACCACACTTTTTTCAAATTTTTCTATCCCAGTTAATCTTTCTCCGTAAACAATAATGTTCTCAGATATTTCTGACATTTCTCCTCCTTATTTCTTTCTTTTTTTTGATTCCTAGAAAACTTAAATTCATCACCACCTTTCCTATTAAATTTTTAAACAACAAACATAGTTATATTTTACTTATATTGTTAAATTTGTCAACCCCGTTAGAGATAAGCCGCTCCAAGCGGCTGCCGCCGTGCCGAAAGCAGAGCGGATTTCTAACGGGGTCAACCTTTTAAAACAAGTTGTGGAAAATTCATCCCTGTTATATAATTTTAATGTATGTCTCTTTCAGTGGGTATTGTTGGTCTTCCCAACGTTGGGAAATCAACTCTTTTTAAGGCCTTAACTAAAAATCCAGTTGCCATTTCTAATTATCCATTTTGTACAATTGAACCAAATGTTGGCATAGTTGAAGTTCCAGATGAGAGATTAGAAAAATTACAGTCAATTTCTCAAGCAGAAAAAATTATTCCGGCAATAATTAAATTTGTTGATATTGCCGGTTTAGTAAAAGGAGCAGCAAAAGGCGAGGGATTAGGCAATCAATTTTTAGCTCATATCAGGGAAGTTGACGCAATTTTACATATTGTTCGCTGTTTTAAAAGAGAAGATGTCAGCCATATAAATCAAATTATAAATCCAGAAAGAGATATTGAAATAATCAATTCTGAATTAATTCTAAAAGATTTGGAAACAATCGAGAAAAGATTAGAAAAAATAGCAAGCGATGTAAAAACAGAGAAAAAAGAGGCAATTGAGGAAGAAAAAATTTTAATTCAAATTAAAGAAAATTTGGAAAAGGGGAAACTGGCAATTTATTTTTCTTCGCCTTCTCATCTATTTCTTCTCACTGCCAAACCCCAAATTTATCTTTTAAACGGGAAGGAAAAAGAAGCGCCGAATGAATTAAAAGAAAAATTAGAAAGAGAAAAACAAAATTATTTAATAATAGATTTACAAGAAGAATTAGATATTTCAGAACTAAATGAAGAAGAGAGAAGAGAATTTAATTTAAAAGAATCGAAATTAAATATTTTAATTGAAAAATGTTACAATATACTAAATCTGATAACTTTTTTTACAATAGTTGGGAAAGAAGAAACACGAGCTTGGCCAATTAAAAAAGGAACAAAGATTATTGAAGCAGCTGAGCTTATCCATAGCGATTTTGCCGAGAAATTTATTTTAGCTGAAGTAATTAATTTTGAAGATTTAATTAAAAGTGGCGGTTGGAAAGAATGTCAGGAAAAAGGAATGTTAAAAACTGTGGGAAGAGATGAGCTTTTAAAAAATGGCGATATTGTAGAAATAAAACATCACTAATTAAAATATGTATTTCTCAATTTTATTAGCGGGATTTTTGGGAGGTGTAGTTAGGGGATTAGTTGGGTTTATTAAACATCAATTCTCCTATAAAAATGTTCCTTTCAAACTTCCTTATTTTTTAGGCATGGCTTTTCTTTCCGGCCTTATTGGTTTGGTAGCAGCAGTTGCTGTAAGGGAAATTGGTTTTACTTATCAGGGATTTTTCACTCCCGGTTTAAGTTTTATTATCGGTTATGCCGGCGGTGATTTTATAGAAAACATTTTTAAAATCATTATTAAAAAGTCTTCCCTTTACCCCGTAGAAAATACCAAAGAAAAATGATTCGCTCAGACACTGGGAAATTCAGTTCGCTTTGCTCACGAATTTCCCGCGCTCTGCGGAGCGCCTCGCTAACTCGTAATAAATCAATAATTTAATAATTTATAGATTATGTTAATAGAATCTTTAATTACAGAAGGTTGGTTAAAAACACCAAGAATAATTGAGGCATTTAAAAAAATTAAAAGAGCAGATTTTTTGCCTGCCTGCGCAGGCGGGCCAGAAGGAATGAAAAATTTAGCTGAACTAAATGAGGCCTTGGCAATTGGTTATAGTCAAACTATCTCTCAACCATTGGTGGTTGCTTTTATGTTAGAACTCCTCCAACCAGAAGCAGGGGAAAGAATTTTAGATATTGGTTCCGGTTCAGGATGGACAAGCGCCCTTTTGGCTGAGATAGTAGGTCAAAAAGGAAAAGTGATCGCCATTGAAATAATTCCAGAGTTGCTGGATTTTGGGGAGAAAAATGTTGCCAAATATAATTTTATAGAAAAGGGGATTGTCCAATTCATTTGTGCCGATGGTTCAGAAGGGTATGAGAAAGAAGCGCCGTTTAATAATATTTTAGCTTCAGCTTCAGCTCAAATTTTGCCTTCTGCCTGGAAAAAACAATTAAAAATCAAAGGCAGAATTGTTACCCCTATAGGTTCTTCAATTTGGTTGTTTGTTAAAAAAAGTGAAACCGAATTTGAGGAAATTGAATATCCCGGTTTTGCTTTCGTTCCCTTGGTAATAAATAAGAAATGAAAAAGTATTTTATTTTTTTAATATTTTTTTTAATTATTGTTTTAGGGTTTTTTCTTTTTGGCATTTATTTGCCAAAAGATAAAAAAATAATTGAAGAGAAAATTTTTGTAGTTGAAAAAGGGCAGAATCTTCTTCAAATTGCTGCCAATTTAGAAAATCAAAATTTAATCAAGAGTAGATGGTTTTTTAATTTTTATGTAGTTTTAAAAAACAGCCAAAACAAACTTCAAACCGGAGAATATTATTTAAGCCCTTCGATGAATGTTGCTGAAGTTGCTAATAAAATTATTTCCGGCGGGGTAATCAAAGAAAGAATTACTATTATTGAAGGTTGGAATTTAAGAGATATCGGTTTTTATTTAGAAGGAAAGGGAATGTTTCAAGCCGAAGAATTATGGGAATTAGCTGGATTCCCGGCAGTTAATTATTTAAAAGCCGAAGATTTGCCAGTTCCAAAAGATTTCTCAAATGAATTCGATTTTTTAAAAGATAAGCCAAAATATATTGGGTTAGAAGGTTATTTATTCCCAGATACTTATTATATTAAAAAGCAAGAAACACTTGAAAATATTATCAGAAAGATGCTTAGTAATTTTGATAAAAAACTCAATTCCGATTTAAGAAAAGAAATTAAAAAACAAGCAAAAACAATTTTCGAAGTAATAACAATGGCTTCATTATTGGAAAAAGAAGTTAAAAGTTTTGAAGAGAGAAAATTAGTAGCAGGAATTTTATGGAAAAGATTAAAAGGTAATGTTCCTTTACAGGTAGATGCTACAATTAGCTACATTACCGGAAAAAAGACGACAAAAATTTCAAAAGAAGAAACTCAAATCGATTCACCATTTAATACTTATAAATATAAAGGATTGCCCCTAGGTCCGATTTGTAATCCTTCTCTTGACAGTATTATCGCTTCCCTTTATCCTGAAAATAGTGAATATTGGTATTATTTATCAACACCCGATGGAAAAACAATTTTTAGCAAGACCTTGGAAGAACATAATATTGCTAAAACAAAATATTAAAATATTTAAAATCTATGGGAAAACCGTTGAGTAATAAAAAAATTGCGATGATTATTGCTTTTATTGATTTTCGAGATGAAGAATATTTTATTCCTAAAACAGTATTAGAAAGCGAAGGGGCAAATATCGTTACGGCAAGTTCTAAAAAAGGTCAAGCAATCGGCGCTTACGGCGGGGTAGTGGATGTTGATGTAACATTGGATGATTTAAAAGTTTCTGATTTTGACGCAATAATCTTTGTTGGGGGCAGTGGGGCGGCAAAATATATTGACGATGAAAAAGCGCATAAAATAGCTCAAGAAGCAGTAAATGAAAATAAGATTTTAGGAGCAATTTGTATTGCCCCGGCAATTCTGGCGAAAGCCAGAGTTTTAAATAATAAAAAAGCTACTGTTTGGTCAAACAATTTAGATAAAAGCGCAATAAAAATTTTGAAAGAGGAAGGAGTAAATTATCAAGATGAACCAGTGGTTGTTGACGATAAAATTATTACTGCCAACGGTCCCTTAGCAGC
>PEWP01000037.1 GCA_002779425.1 bacterium (Candidatus Gribaldobacteria) CG07_land_8_20_14_0_80_33_18
TTTTTTCTTTCAATTTCCCGTTTAATTTGGCCGCCGAGCCGCGAAGCGGCGAGGCGGAAACCTTGACATATCCGAAAGTGTGGCCTCAAAGGGAGTCGAACCCTTGTTACCAGAATGAGAATCTGGCGTCCTGACCACTAGACGATGAGGCCATAAAAAGAGAAGATGTCCTATTTAGAATTTAACATAAATTTTGTTTTGAGAAAAGTTATTGGTAGTCAGGAGGGATTTGCCAAAGAGAAATAATTTCTTTAGCCAATTCTCTAAAAAGAGGAACTGCTGAATATTCAGCAGTTCCTACTCCTTTTGGATTATTTAGTTTAATTAAAATTAATACCTTAGGATTAAAAGCAGGGAAAAAACCAATGAAACTCTGAATTGTTTTATCTTCATAATACCCTTTTTCTCCTTCCTTAGAAATTTGGGCAGTACCAGTTTTGCCGGCAATATAATAACCGGGAATTTTTGCTCTTTTGGCAAAAGCATTTTCTACCACTTTAATCAACATATTAGTCAATTGAGATGTAGTTTTAGAAGATAAAATTTCTCTTAAAACCTTAGGTTGCGTCTCAATTTTTTCTCCATTTTCTTTAATAATGGTTTTAATCAAATATGGCTTGACTAATTTCCCTCCGTTAGCAATAGCACAAAATGCTTTTACTAATTGTAAAGGAGTAATAGCAATTCCCTGACCAAAAGAACTATTGGCGAAATTTATTTCATATCCCTCTTTTAAATTTTTCTGAGAAGAAATTTCTTCTTTTAATTCTATGCCCGTTGGTTCGGTGAAGCCAAATTTATCAATATATTGTAAATAAACATTATTATTAATTTGTTCTTTAACGAAAACTGCGCCAGTATTGATGGACTTTTCTAAAACTTCTGTCATTGTGGCCTTACCCCATTTTTTTCGACCGTAGTTATAAATAGTATAATTGCCAATTTTTACAAAACCGAAGTCATTATAAGTTGTTTCCGGAGTAATCAATCCTTCTTCTAAACCAATAGCCATAGTTATTGGTTTAAACACGGAACCCGGTTCGAAAAGCTTTTGAGTTGCGCCATTTAAAAAAACTGTTAAATCTTTTTCCTTTCCATATTGGTTAGGATCAAAACTCGGAAAATTCGCTAAAGCTATTATTTTTCCCGTTGATGGCTCTATTACTATAATCTCACCGGAATCAATATCCCATTTCTCTTTTGCTTCTTTTAATATTTTTTCTGCAAAAAATTGGACATTATAATCCAATGTCAAAATAACTTGAGAACCTGGCAAGGGTTGACTAAAATCCTCACCGGAAGTCAAAGAAGCCAAGTAACCAAATGGCGATTTTTTTTCGTTTAGAAAACCTTTTTCCCCTTTTAATAAATTATCAAAATAACCCTCTACTCCATACTGGCCAATTCCGTCCTCATTAACAAATCCTATAACTGGGGCAGCTAAAGAATTAAAAGGATAAAATCTTCTTTCTACTTCATCTAAATAAACACCTTTAAGATTTTGTTTTTTTAATTCTTCAACTCGATTATTTTCAATTTCCTTTTTTAAAATTTTATTTTTTTCAAACTCAGAAAGTATTTCTTTTTTTGAAAGATTTAAAACTTTTTCTAATATTTCAGCTGTTTTTTCTTTATCTTCTAATTTTTCTGGGGAAATATAAACTATGTTCTTTTTTATATTTTGAGCTAAAATTTTTACTCCATCATTAAAAAAAATTTCTCCTCGTTCTCCTAATATTTCTTTTAAAAAAACTTGCTGCCCGATGGCTATCGCCTGATAATAATCGCCCTTTTTAATCTGTAAGGAATATAAACGAATAGTAATAATTAAAGAAAAAAAGAGAAAAAGAAAAAATACGAAAGAAAACCGCCATTTTTTCATAAAATCTATGAGCGAGACAAACTGATTAGTTTTACCACTTAAGCTGACTGCGTGCTCTCTGAACAGACTGCCGAGCGAACAGTTTGCCGAGCGAAGTTCTATCTACCTTTTACTAAATATTCTTTTGGGATAGGAATATATTTAATTTGTTCAACTTTAACGAAATGAACGCTCTCTTTAAGTTCATTAATTTTTCCTTCTGTATTCTCTAAAGTATCAAAACTGGCTGATTTTATTTCCAACATCGAAACTATTTCTGAAAAATTTTTTATTTGTTTTTGATAAATTTGTTTTTGATATTCAATCTTAATTAAGGTCTGAATTTGAAAAATATAAATAAATAGAAAAATAAAAGTTAGCATCAAACAGAAAACAAGCAATAGTTTTTCATTAATTTTCCATTTGAACGTTTCGCTGCGCTTCATTATAAAAAATGGTTGAGAAATTAAACTTTGCATATTCGCGTCGTTTTAATTGCTGTTCTTAATTTTGCCGACCTTGAAGGAGGATTAATTTTTATCTCCTCTAATGTTGGTCTAATTGGTTTTTTAAATAAGATTTTAATTTTATTTTCTTTTGCTTTTTCTTTGAAAAAATCTTTAACAATTTTATCTTCCAGAGAATGAAAAGAAATTATCACTAATCTGCCATTTTCTTCCAAAATCTCTAATGCTTGAGGTAAAGCGATTCTTAAATTATTTAATTCATCATTGACAACAATTCTTAAGGCCTGAAAGGTACGGGTAGCAGGATGAATTCGATAATGTTCGTAAAGAAAAGGAACAGCTCTTTTGATAACTTTTACTAATTCAAGAGTGGTTTTAATGGGTCGTTTTTTTCTCTCTCTGATAATTTCTCTGGCGATTTTTTTTGAAAATCTTTCTTCTCCATAATCTTTTAAAATTCTTTCTAAAGTATCTTCTGGCCATTCGTTTACAATTTTTTCCGCCGTTAACGATGTCCGACCTCTCGAATTTTTAGGAGGTCGGACCTCCTCAAGTTGATACCGCATTATCAATGGTTCATTTCTTAAAAAACTAAATCCCCTACCCGATTTTTCCAAATGCCAACTAGACATTCCTAAATCAAATAATATTCCGTTAATTGGCTTAAAATTATATTTTTTAATGATCTCTTTTAAATTTATATAAGAATCATTCACCAATATCAGTCTATTTTTGATTTTTGATTTTTGATTTTTGATTTCGGTAGCCAGCAAATTTTTATATAATTCCGGATCTAATTCAATTCCAAGTACTTTCCCATTTGGTTCATTTTTCTTTAAGATGGCAGCCGTGTGCCCACCCCCATCAATCGTTGCATCAATAAAATTTTCATTTGATTCTGGATTTAGATATTCAATTACTTCTTTTTTAAGAACCGGAATATGCATCTAAATAATTAGACTCCTAATTCTTTCAATCTTTCGGCCATATCGCCTGCCTCTTTTTCTGTTTTTTCTTGATATAATTTCCATTTTTTCTCATCCCAAACTTCTACTCGATTATAAAGACCGGCAATTACAACCTTTCTTTGTAAATACGCATATTTTTTTAAATAATCAGGAATAAGAATTCTTCCTAATTTATCTATTCCTACCTCCATTGCTCCGGCAAGCATAATTCTTACAAATCCCCTTGCATCAGATTGAGAAATAGGCAATTTAGATAATTTCTCTGCCAATTTTTGCCATTCTTTTAAAGGATAAAGAAAAAGACAATTATCAAGTCCTTTAGTGATAACTAATTTTTTAGCTAAAATCTGCCGAAATTTAGGCGGTATCGCTAATCGTTTTTTGTCATCAATTGTATATTTATATTCTCCTAAAAACATATAATTATAAAAAACTAAAACCTAAAATATAAAAATGGGTTATCCACAGATTTTGGCAGTTTTCCCACTTTTATCCACAATCTACCATCTATTTTCTTTTTACCCCACTTCAAATACAAAGTCAACCACTATTAACCAGCTGATTTTTTGTTTTCGATATTGTCAAAAATATCGACAAAACAAAGAAAAACAGCCCCTAATCAATTTCTATAAGGGACTGTTTTTCCACAGTTTATCCACAACTTAGAAATAAAATAGGCGTAGAAACTTAGTTAGAATATCTACGCCTATTCTTTTAAGCTATTATCTTTTCTTTTTTTCTTTTTTTTCTCTGTACATGTTCCTATCTGCTTTCGTTATTACCGCCCAAATTGTTTCTTTTCTATGGGAATCCCAACTGCTTATTCCGATTGACAAAGAAAGAGAAAACTTAAGAAATTTTTTATTATTTGAATCTAATTTTGTAATTATCCTTTCCTTAAGTTTTTTTACTTCTTTTGTCTCGGGGCAAACAATCAAGAACTCGTCCCCCCCATATCTTATTACTTTATCTACTTCTTTTCTTACACAATTCCTTAAAAGTTCTGAAACTTTTTTCAGTACCCTATCCCCTACCGGATGGCCAAACAAATCATTAATGGCTTTGAAATGATTGATATCAACCATCACAAGAAGGAAATGGGATAACTGTATCTTTTGCTTCTTTTAACCTCTTGTATTAAGAATTCTTGAAGAAATTTTCTGTTGTATAATTTTGTCAAGGGATCGCGGATAGTTTGCTCTCTTAAATTACTAACATCTTTAGAAACTATCACAAATCCTACTATTTCTCCATTTTTATCTTTAAGAGTGGAAATTGTTCTCATAAACCATTCTCCTTTTTTACCTAAATGTTGATGGTAAATAGGACCTTTTTCTGCCCTTTCTAAAATTTCTTTAAATTCCTGTAATTCATTTTTGCTATGAAAATCCTTTATATTTTTTCCAACCACTTCTTTCTTTAATTTCTTCTTCAATCTTTTAACTAACTCTTTGTTTGCAAGGAAATAATTACCTTGTCTATCTAAAATGTAAAAAGAGTCAGATAAAGAATCAAATATGGAAGAAATCGTTTCATTTTTTACTAATCTCAGAATTTCTTTTTTC
Organism: bacterium (Candidatus Gribaldobacteria) CG07_land_8_20_14_0_80_33_18; assembly: GCA_002779425.1. GTDB lineage: Bacteria > Patescibacteriota > Minisyncoccia > Minisyncoccales > CG1-02-41-26. Next base: position 4,862 of record PEWP01000037.1, read on the forward strand.
ATCTCTCCTCCTCTTTTTTCCTATCAGTAAATATTAAATTTTTAATTTGCTAATTTTTCTCTTTAATAATCTTTCTATTTTAGATTCAAAAGCTATCTTTTTCTTTTTTTCTAACCAACCATTTAAATCGATAAGTTGGGAACTGAAAACCCAAATAAAACCAATAGTCATTAGTAAAGGAATTATAATCCAATCTAAAATTTTATTATTTGTTAAACCCGTCTTAATTTCTGTAGCAGCGCCAAGAACCGCTTTTCTTATAATAGAAATTTTATTTGTCGCGTTTACATTATTATAAGAATTATAAGCTGAAGCTGTTACTATTAAATCTGTGGCGCCATAACTAAATTGGTTTTCTGGTCCAACTTTGACCTTGAAATTAATGACTTTTGACTGACTGGCGTAAAAATCGCCTAAATTGATTGCTTGAACAATATCAGCGGTTGAAGAAACACCTTCAATTGTCAAAGAATTTGGCTGATAAATAAGACCATTAGGTATAATGACTTTCAAATAAACATTGCTCGCAATCCCAAGATTAGAAATAGAGCTTACTTTAATTGAGAAAGAAATTAAATCGTTTGGTTTTGTTTCCACAAAAGTTTGCCAATCGCTATTTTGAGTTAGATTTTTAACTAAACTGGAAATGGCAATATTTGCCGGAGAAATTGTTAAAGGAGCAGGATAATAAGAAACAGGATAATAGATAGTTGCTGGAGGTTGGGACGGTTGGGACGGTTGTGGACGATAAACATTTATACTAGTAGGGTCAGAAATTTGGCTGACATTATCTCCAGAGGTCTGGGTATTGACAACCAAATTAGTTGTTCCATAACCAAACTGACTCTCCGAGGCAATTTGAACTCTGTAAATAAGTACTCTTGATTGACCAATAGAAATAGCACCTAAATTGAATCCATTTATAATATCAGCAGTTGAATTAACACCATCTATTGTTAGGGTATCTTGATAACTAATGTTGCTGGCTAAAGTTGCCTTGACAAAAACATTGTTTGCCGGCGCGCTGCCATTGGAATTAATCTCAATTCTAATTTCAATAATATCCGAAGGCGAAACAGAAATAGAATCTTGATAACTTGTTTGCCCTTGAGTTAAATTTCTGGAAAGAGTGGAAATAGTTAAAGAAGGACTTAAATTGGAAACAGTTGCTTCAAATACCAGATGGCCTTGGTTGTCCCAACACTGAGCGGCGTTAACACAAGTAATATCTCCAATATTGACTTCAATGTTGCCGGAACTTAATGTTGCGCTAACTTCTTGCCCTTGAGTAGATTGATTTGGATACCACAAGACTTTGGTTGAAAAATTGAGACATTGAAGAGAACTTAAATTTATTGTGCCGGTATCGCTTTTAGTTGAACAATTATCGCAACCAATATGGCCAGTGGTAACAATTTGGGTTCTTAAATCGGTAGGAAATTCAATTTTTACCCGAGTATTTTTAGCAGTAGTGCCAATACTTGAATTATGATAGTAAATATCAAAACCGATGGTATCACCAGGATTGGCTGAAATCGGATCTTGCCATGTTGGGCTGCCTTGAGTTCTATTTTTTAATCTTAAAGTTTCTAAATCATTTGGCATACAATTAAAACAAGGTTCAGCGGCAAAAGCGTTAGAAACACTAACCAATGCCAAAACAGCGACTAATAAAATTGCGCTTAAAATTAAATATTTTTTTGCCATAATTTTTTTATCTTTATTTTTTTCGCCCTTTTACCCCGTATCTTTTATTATTAAAAGCTGCGGGCTAAAAGAGCGGGGACAACTTAGTTTATTAACTGAATTGTCCCCCTTAGACCATTATTTACTCATAATAAATAATGGTCTTTATTTTTCTAATTTGAGGGAGGGAAATTTTCCCTTCCACCTTTTTTTCAATCTCAATCTTTTTCAAAGATTGAGATTGAGACTCTTTCTCCTCAACAGTTCGTAACTGTTGAGGTTTGTTATTTTTCCTCGGCGGCAGGATACGCCAACCGAGGAATAACCCCAGCAAGAAAATTCCAATAATTGCAATCAATTTCTTTTTCATACTTTCCTCCTTTCCTCTTTTAGTTCGGATCCGCTCCCGGACCTGGACTATCGCCGCATTTTTCTGGTGGCTGTAGAGTTACAGCCAGAATTATTCCACCAGCCATCAAAATCCAGGCAATCCAATCATTATCTTTTTTCTTTTTGACCACCGGAAAAATTAGTTCCACCGGTTTCGATTCGTCTTTTATAACTTCCTTCACCACTTTCTCTACCATAATAGAAAGTGGTTTCGTTTCTTTTTCCATGATCACAGGTGCCGCCGATGTCACCACCGGTTTTTTCTTTTTTTCAGTTTTTTGTGGAGCTTCCTCTTTTCGCAGCTCCAACTCCACTTCTAATTCCTTTGCCATTACTGGCAAAGGAATAGAAGTTAAAAAAGAAAAAATTAAAAAACCAGAAATTATTTTTTTCATCTTTAACCCCCTTTATTTAATTTTTAAAGATAGCACAATATTATCACATACTTGACAAATTGTCAAGTATATTTTAGTTTTTTAATTCCGCTCTGACAAGCATTCTCTGATAATCTTTACCCGGCGGCCAACAGCTAACCAACGCTAAAATTGATTTTGAATTCATAGATTCATCAGAAATGCTTTCTCCTCGTTTAAGAATGTATTTTTCTTTAACTTTATAAATATATTTATGATTATTAAACCAAACAAAAATTTCATCGCCATTCTTCAAATCATTAAGTCGGCTAAAAACCCCATCGTAATTTATTTTTGGCCAATTTGGCGGCGCACTGTGGCCCACAATAACTGTCATTCCATTTTCTCCCGGCAAAACTGATAAAGGAAAATGAACAACTCCTTTTTTAAGAGAACTTTCAATTTCGTCAATAGTATTAGTTTTAGGAAAAATAATAGGGGCTTCAATCCCAAGAGAAGGAA
>PEWP01000024.1 GCA_002779425.1 bacterium (Candidatus Gribaldobacteria) CG07_land_8_20_14_0_80_33_18
ATATATGTTCCGTCGCAATTACCCCATTTAAAAGGCTGACCGGGAGTGCAAGAAGATTCTGCCACGCATGATTTAGCTTCTAAATAACCGGTATAATTATTATTAAAGTGTAACGTATATGTGCCGTTTTTTTCGACTTGAGCCGGAGAAACACTAATTTGTAACGGCTGGCCGATATAATAAGATGTTAGTTTAAATTGAACTGGTGGTTTGGATGGTGGGCTATAAGGCTTATCTTTACTCAAACATGCCGAAAGGTTGTCTTTACACCAACCACCATATTCGTCAACTTGGACAATACCAATATTTTCTGCCCAATACCAATCTTCTCTGGTTATCCAATTAAAGCCTTCTTCCGGTTTTGTTGACCATTTTCCATCAGCTGATCTGGATAATCCTGCCTCAACCTGCCAAACCCGAAGCGCTGGCCCTTTGTAAGCCGGGGTGTCAACAGAATCAGGGATGTACGCAATATGCCAATAATGATTGTGGTTTGGGTTATAAACTGTCACGCACATATCTTGATTTGCTGAACCATAAATCATATCAGTTCGCTCGAAATCATAATTAGCAGGAACAAAAAGGTTGGGGGCATATAGATAGGGAGCAAAATAATTATACGCGTAGCTTTGAGTATCTAGTGTTCTGAAATTGACGTTATAACCAGGATATATAGAACCTATTTCTGAAATTGGATTTGTCGATGACGAAGGAAAATGATACGCCTTTGAATATAATGCCCCTATACTGTTTTGACTCCAAAGTTCGCCTCCCTGAAAATACGTCAGCAAAAATCGTAGGTTTACGTCGCCTAAAACATTCGCTTGTGGGGTGTTTGGCATCCAATAACCGTATATATTATTTTTTGTAAATCTCCACGGGAGAGCGGTGTGCCCACAGGCATTTACTTTTTCCTCGATGGAAAATCTGGTATTAAATTTCTCTATGGCCCCTGAGTAATTGTTCTCTCCTTCATAATTCCAGGAGTACCCGGGGGACATATTCCAGTATTTTTTTAAATCATATCCAGTTGTTCGTCCATAATTACTGTCAACAACAACAACTTTATGACAACCCTGACATGAATACTTACCAACCTCAATAACGTTACCTGACGCATCGGTTTTTGCCTCAGTACCTTTAATACATCCGGGACAAGTATACGCGGGATTACCCGAACAGATCTGCCCATTTGTATCGGTAATATTGGCGGTGATTATATATTCGCCGTCCTGCTGCGGTAATGTTATCGTTCCCTTCCAAGATTTACTCACAGAATCATATGATCCTGTTTCATTATCCCATCTCCAAAACAAAGGATTAGTTGAAGTCAAATCAGGGTTTGTTTTTACATAATAGACATTTACTACTTTTACCGCCCCTGTCCCCATTATTTCCACATTAATTGTTTCTCCGGGAGCATAGGCTGTCTTCTGCG
>PEWP01000020.1 GCA_002779425.1 bacterium (Candidatus Gribaldobacteria) CG07_land_8_20_14_0_80_33_18
CAATAAAAATCCTTCCAATTTACAACTAAAAAATTCACTATAAATATAGCTACGAAAATAAAAATAAAATATTTTAATTGTTTGCTTAAAAAAACTTTCATATTACCAAAAACGAAACAACAAAAACGTCAAAATATAAAATGAGCGAGGCAGGATATAAAAGAAGCGAGGCATCCTTGCCGAAGGGTGCATTGCGCAGTCCCGCCCAAGAAAAACTATGTATGAGCTTTTAAACTTGTAAGGCGGGACGAGCAATAGCAGCGGCGATCAATTAACTTTTTCTTACTACTTGAGCCGACTGCGTGCTCCCTGAGGCAAGGTGCCGAGCGAATCAGCCTGCCGAGCGAATCTTTATTAAATCATAAAATTATGGGAAATTAACTGAAGCATTGAAAATTTATCAAAATAATTAAAGACACAAAGCAAAATGATAACGGCAACCGCTTTTATGATTAAATCTGGATATTGAATGTTAAATTTAACGAATATATTTATAATTAACGCAGCCGCAATAATTATCAATGAATAAAAAATAATCTTTCTCAACAAATCATCGTAATCAATCGCTAAAAATTTATAAAAATTAAATTTTAAATCTTTATTAATATTTTCTTCTGGTAGAGAAGAAATCCCAGCTATTTCTGACGAAGTAGTTGAACTTGTTGTACTTTCTAAAGTTATAGTTGTTCCTGTAATTGTTTGAGAAGTAGTTGTTTTTTCTTCTTCAAAAATTGTTTCTTGTTTAATTTTTGGGGAAGCAAACATTTGAACCACAACATAAGTTTTATTTCCTAAAAATTCTCCTTTTACCACAGCAATACCAATTTCTGAATAATTTGAATTTAGTATATTTTCCCGGTGAGACGGCGAATCTTCCCAGGCATTGACCACTTCATTTGAATCTAAAAATCCAATGGCAAGATTTTCGCCGGCTGAGCGATAATTATAATCTGCCAATTTAATCCAATACCAAGGACTAATGCCGGTTGGACTATAATGACTAAAATAACCTTTTGAAAACATATCTTGAGCTTTAAGCTCAGCGGCTTTTTCCAATAGCGGATTTACCTTAAGAGATTGAAGACCTAAAGTTTCTCGCGTCTTATTGGTCAGTTCAACTAATCTTGTTTTAGTAATATCGGCAAAATAAACACTTTTTGGCAAAATAAAAAGAGAGGAAAAGCTGATAAATTTTAAAATAAATAAAAAAATAAAATAATAAATCAAAAATTTACTATCTAAAAACTTTGGTCGATAGTTATTTTCTTTACAAGGAATAAAAATTCTTTGAAGTTGTAAAACAAATTTTTTCATCAATGTATGCCAAATTATACCACTTTTTTAATAAAAAATCAACCCCCGCTGATGGGGGAGGACGAGGTGAGATAATTCTCTTTCTTACTTTATTTGACTTTCTATTAATTCGGAGGTGGAGGATTTAAGCGTTTCCTTTGGAATAATATCTTCCAAAGGAATAGAATCTTTCGGAATTTCCACTTTTACTTCCTTGTCAAAATCAAATAAATTAAAATCTAATCCTATTTTTATTTTTCCTTCTTTTCCTTCAATCAATTTAGTTAAGTCAATTTCTTTTTCACCTTTTATCTTTTTTACGCGAGATTCCTTATCAATCCATATTTCAAAACTTATCTCTCCAAATTTTTGAGAGAATTCATCGAATTTTTGAGGTAAATCTTTTTCTACTCCTTTTAATTTTTCTTCATATTCTTTCTTTTCTTCTTCAGAAAGAAAATCTTTTACTTTTCCCAAAGATAAAAGAGCAATATCTTTTAAATTTTTATTATCTAAAATAACTAAATAATGAGAACATTGTATTCCGTCAACTTTTTCCTCGCCTAAATTTCTTTTTACTTTGATAATTTCTTTTCTTTTTAACTCATTCATTACCTCTTTAAAAAATTCTTTTATTTTTTCCTTCCCTTGATTTTTTTCTCCTTCAGCTGGGGTTGAAGTAGAACTGAGTTTTATCCACTTATCTTGAAATTTCCCCATACCCATATAGGAAAGCAAAACGCTCAAATTCTTTATTTGAAAATAAAATTCATCATTAACCAATCTTATTTCTCCATCAAAAGAAACAGATAACCCTCCGATTTCACCGGTCAAGTTAAAATCTGATAACCCCTTTTTATTTTTAAAATCAGCCGAAACACTAGGATTAAAAGAAAAATTTAAAGTTATTGGTTTTTTCTCTTTATCAACAGTTGTAACCTCTACCCAAACATTACCTTGGGTTTTCAAATTATCCAAGGTTGTCATTTTACCAATTGCTTTATTTAAATTTCTCTGGCTGGCAAAGGTAAAAGGATTCCAAGAAGGATTATAAATGCCGGTAGTAAGCAAAACAACTAATGTTCCTAAAAAAATACTTCCGGCAATTATTAAAAATTTAAGATTTAATATTTTATTCATAATAGCGTTAGCGCTCTAATTTAATTATTTCAAATTTAGTTGGAGTAACTTTTATTTTATCGCCTCTTTTTAGTTTACCAGATAAAATTGCTGTTGCCAAGGTGTCTCCTAATTTGTTCTGAATCACTCTTCTCGTTTCTCTTGCGCCAAAAACCGGAGAATAACTAAGTTCTACTATTTTTTCTTTCAATTCAGGAGTAATTTCAAATTCAATTCCTTTGTCTGATAGGTTTGTTTTTAATTTAGATAATAAAAGTTGGCAAATAGCTAAAAAATTTTCTTTGGTTAGGGGTTTAAAAACAATCACCGCGTCAAACCGATTAATAAATTCCGGTCGAAAAATATTTTCTTTAAAAAGATAATCTAAAAGTTCTTCTTTTAAAATGTCCAATTGCTTGTTTTTTTCAATATCTCTGCGGATAATCTCGGAACCAGCATTAGAGGTGCCAATAATTATCGTGTTCCTAAAATCAATTTTTTGGCCCTGACCATCGGTGAGATGACCTTCATCAAAAACTTGTAAAAATAAATTTAAAATATCTTTATGAGCTTTTTCAATCTCATCAAATAAAATTAAAGAAAACGGATTCTCTCTTACCGGAGTTGTCAAAAGCCCTTCTATTTTCCCTTCTCCAATTAATCTTTTAATATCTTCTATACGTTGGAATTCAGACATATCCAATCTTATCATTTTTTCTTCTTTGCCAAAATAAATCTGAGCGAGGGCTTTGGCTGTTTCAGTTTTACCAACGCCTGTGGGCCCCAAAAATAAGAACACTCCCATTGGTTTTTTACTGAGCTCAATTTCTGCCCTGGCTCGTCTTAACGCCATTGCAATTTCACTCACCGCCTCTTCTTGATTAATGATTCTTTGGTGAATTAAATTTTCTAAATTAAGAAGGATTTCTTTTTCTTTAGATTCAACCTCTCCAATTGGAATTTGAGTTTTTTGCGATACGATGTGTTGAATATGTTCCGGTAAAACAAGGTAAGATTTTTTCCTTTGAGCAGTATAAACCATTACTTCATCTAAAATATCAAAAGCTTTTTTCGGAAAAGGAAAATTAGCTAAATAACGCGATGCAAGATTTATAATCTCTCTTAAAGCTTGATAACTGATAAATTTCTTATACTTTTGTTCAAAAAATGGTACGAAGTTTTCTAAAAATTCTAAAGTTTCTTTCTCTGAAATTTCGCTAATTTCTACTTTCTCAAAAAGATTTAAAATTGCCGGCTTTCGTTCAATAATTGTATGAAGTCCTTCATAGGCACTGGTAGCAATAAGTTGAAAGGAAGCTAATTCTAAATAACGAGCCAATATTCCAGAAATATCAATTTTCCCCGGTTTTATCTCTTCAATCATAAAGTTTTCAAAGTTATTAATAATTAATATAATATTCCCTGCCTGAACCGCTTCCTTAAAACACATTTCCAGTACCTCTTCTATCTCTTCAATCGATCCAATTTGGCTAACGAGAAAACTGATATCCAGTTCTAAAAATCTTTTATAATTTATTTTTGAGGTACTTTGCCCAAGATATGCTTTCTGAACTAATTCGTCAATAACTGCTTTTCTCCCGCTTCCCGGTCTGCCAATTAATAACGCATTATTAAGCTCTTCACGCTGTAAAATCCGTTCTAATTGATTTATTTGCGGTTGATGACCAGTGAATTGTCTAATGCCGATTTTTTTAATAATTTGTTCTCTTAAATCAATTGAAAATTTATCCAATGTAAGCGTATAGCCGCTTGCCCAATCGCGGCCAATTGAACCCTTTTTAACTAAATTTTCATATTCCCAAAATCTTTTTCTTTTTTCAATTTTTTCATTTATTCTTTCAAACCAAAAAGCTAAATTTTCTATATCTTCTTTTTTTAAATTTTTCTCAATTAAAAGTTTTTTAAAGAACGAATCAATTTCTGCTAAGGCAATTAAAATATCCCCTATTCCAATTTTCTCTTTATTCCTTTGATTAGCGATTTTAAGCGAATTTAAAATGAGCTGGTTAAGGTCAAAAGTTTCTTTTTTTTGAATTTTTTTTAATTCTTTATTCCGCAAGCGGAATATGTCCAATAAGGCGCGATTAAAAATAAAATTTATTTCTTTATTCTTGGAAACTAACAGAGTGTAAAATAAATTTTGCTGTGTGTGAACAGTGGGCTTTTTCGTTAACGATTGATAAATAAGAGAAGCTGCTTCGTAATCTAAAAAAGAGGCGAGATTAAATTTTTCCGGATTCAAAGCTGCTTCCGAAAGTTTACATTTGAACGCTCTTCGTTTTAATCTTGGATTTTTTAATCTGGAATCAAAAAAGAAATTAAATTCGGCAAAGAAGATAAAAAGAATTAAAAATAAAACGAAAACGTTCGTTTTAAAATAGGGTAAATCTAAAATTATACTGCTAAAAGAAACGAGGGTTAAAATTAAAAATAAAATTTTCCAAAAGTTCCTTAAGTAAAAAATTGGATTCTTTTCTAATTTAATTGCCTGAAAAATAGCTGTTTTTTTTAAATCAAAAACCATATTAGAATTATTAAAAAAATCGGCAATAAAAGCCAACCAATGAAAATGAGGAGCCCAATAATAAAAATAAAAACTTCTACTGCTAAACCGACTAAAATTGTTACTAATCTTACAATCGCGCCCAAAACTCGAGAAATCAAATTAAAAGTCAGGGCTTTAAAATTTTGTTTTATATCAACTATGCTTTTCCCATAAAGTTCTTTATATCTTCGCCAGTGAGAGAAAAGAGTTTTAAAATGAAAAGGAATCGAGAAATAATTAAAATTAAAAATTAAAAAATTTTTGAAAGCATTTAAAATTCCTTTTGGCGTTTCAAAAAAATGCCAAATTAGCCAACTTAATATTATGTTTTGTTTTGCGCTTGCCTCCATACTTATCACTTAGTTAGCTTATTTATCTTAATTAGTTTTTAAAAGTTGGATTCCTATACCTGATATTTTACCTCCTCCCATTATCAATATCCAGACCAGGATTAACCAGGCGCCCAAGTTAAAGAATTTTGTTAAAGCGTCAATTGGTAACATTTTCCCCAACCCTTCAACGATACCCTTTTGCATTTCCTGCTGGGCTTGCTGCTGGAGTTGTTCCTGAGATAAAGATTTCTTTTGAGATGATGCGTCTTTTGGAGCTTCTGATTGGGTTTCTTGCTGAGAAGATTTGAAAATTTCGGGAGCAAGTTTTTTCCCGGTAAAAATATTCACAGATGACCAAAGACTCCAAACTATTATGGCAACTCCTAAAAAAAGGAGAGCCCAACCAATAATTTTTTTTATCATAAAAGATTAGAATTAAAATACGACCTTTTCCGCCCTTTTTGTTGTGCGCGTAGTTGGATTTGAACCAACGACCTTCCGCATGTGAAGCGGACGCTCTGCCACTGAGCTATACGCGCATAAAAGGGCGAAGCGCTCTCCCTGGGCGACTTATCATTTAAATTTTATCATCTTTTAGGATATAATAAAAGAATGGAATTCTTTGAATTTTATTTTAATCCAAAAACGAAGCGAAGCGGAGTTTATAGCGAAGCGGAGCGTAGCGTTAAAACGAAGCGAGAGGTGAATTATGAAACCTTCTGTTTTGAAACAAAGAAAAATAAAGAAAAATTAGGCAATCTTTATATGGCTGGAGAATTAAAAGGTTCTCTGTCCAAAAATCCTTATTTATTATCCAATTTAGCCAATATTATAAAAAAAGAATATTATAGGCCGATAGAAAATGACACTCCTCCTCAGGGAGCTGGAAAAAACTTACAAAAAGCGCTGGGAAAAGCGAATGAGTTTCTTAGTTCGCAAATAAAAAATAATTTAAGTTTATTAGGAAATTTAAATTTTGCTGTTTTAACTATTAACCAAAATTTTTCTCTAAATTTTACAAAAATAGGCGATATCAAAATATTTCTTTTGAAAAATAATCAAATTTTGGATACTGGAAAATCAATTGAAACTGAAGAAACAAGACAACTTTTCCAACACATTGTTGTTGGGAAATTAGAGGAAAACGATAAAATTTTAATTTTAAATAAAGAAATTATTGACCTCTTTGAAAAAGAAAATATTTTTGGAGAGTTAATGAGCGCAAAAAAATCTGAAGTTAAAAAGATTTTCAAAAAGAAAAAGAGGTTATTCAAAAAAAATTCCGGTTTTTGTTTTTTAATCATTGTTTCCTCTTTTGTTAAAAAAATTTTTACTTTTCCAAAAATTTCTTTTCCTAAAATTAATACAAAATTAAAGCGAACATTAATTTCTCTTTTGATTTTAATTATTCTTTTAATCTTAGGTTATTTAATTTTTAGATAAGCAAAAAGGGCAGTCAAGTTTTAAAACATATTGTTTCAAAACATTGACTACCCTTTTATTTTCCGAGGAGGAGGAGGATTAAAAATAAATTCCTCCGGCCACCCCCCAAGATTCGGGATGTAGCCCTATTTGAAACCCATACCTACCTTCTAAAAAAAATTTCCCGGCATGATATGCAATCCCTACTGTGGGATTGTAATTTTGGAAATTTCCTGTCTGGAGTCCGACTAGAAAACTTACATTAAGAAATTTCCATATTGGATAGGTAGCTCCTATCCAATAAGAAGTGGTCTTCTCATCTTTTTGGCCATCTATCTCGTAATAGATGACCAACTTCTCGATCTTCCCTCGAATATCACAGACGAATTTGCCGTCTACGACACCTAGACCGAGACCGAAACCACTTCCCGTTTCTTCCAACCAATCTTTTGTTTTTTGGGCTTGTTCTTCTTCTTCCAATTTATTTAACTGTCGGAGATACTCAGCTTCTCTGTTTCTTAATTCTCGCAGCTCTACTTTTACAGCTTCATACTCAGCTTGCAGACTTTCCAGTCTTTTCTTTAGTTGTCCAATCTTGTCTTTGCTTTTTTTCACCTCTAACTTGCTGATTTCTTGTTCGATCGTTCCCTTTGTTGTTTCTTTGATTTGAATCTGAGTGTTGATTAATTTTAAATTAGTTGTCAAGAGACTTCTTTGGGTATTTACCACTCCTTTCTCGCTCTTTGTTATGCTTTTTTCCATTTCTCCTGCAAAACCGTACGTCCAAGATACCCCCAAAACCAAAATCAAAATCAAAATCTTTTTCATTTTATCCTCCTTTCTCCTTTGGCCATATCAACCAAAAAGCTATTACCGCCACTAGAAATGTCTGGACTACCAAGCTGTACCCATATACTGCCCTTGGCAGTAACCTATTCCCTATCTTAATCTTTTCCGGTAAATCACTTAGCACTGGATACCAAATCACAATATTCAGCACTATGAAGCCTATAAAAACTACTGCTGCGGCAAATGTTCGGATTGCCGCGACAAATTCTTTCAGAGTTTCTTTTTTCACTTTTACCACCTCCCTTTCTTTTTTTAAATTTTTAAATTTCTGTTTAGAAGTATATCACAATTTCTTTATTATGTCAAGCCAAATTAGTTTAGTATTTAAGCTTTCTTTCCAAATTACTAACCTCCTTTTTTAATTCTAAAATTCTTTGCTTGATTCTTTCTGTCTTTACTATTCTAACGCTTAAATCAGAACCCTTTAATGTTGAAATTTCATCGTAGGTTTTTTCTAAATTATCTTTTAATTCCTTTAGAAATTCAACAAATCTTAATCCTTCAATTTCTCTTTCTAATCTCATTTTTTCAATCTTATTATCATAAATATTTTTAAAGTACATACTAACCACCTCCTTCGGAATTTGAACGCTTCACTTCGCTACGCTATAAACTTCGTTTTTAACGCTCCGCTTCGCTACGCTATAAACTTCGTTTTGAAACAAAATAGCAGTATTACTAATTTAATAACACTGCTATCTTGTTTTGTCAAGGATAATAATTTATTTCAGTTCTACTTTAGCGCCAGCAGCTTCAAGTTTCTTTTTTATTTCTTCTGCTTCTTCTTTTTTTACATCTTCTTTAATTGTTTGAGGTTCTTTATCGGCTGCGTCAACTAAATCTTTTGCCTCTTTTAATCCTTTACCGGTAATATCTCTTACCACTTTTATTACCTCAATTTTCTTAGCTCCAACTTCTTTTAATAGCGCATTAAATGAAGTTTTTTCTTCAACAGGAGAAACTGCTGCTGCGGGTGTTTGGGCAACTACTGTTGGAGCGGCCGAGACACCAAATTTTTTCTCCAATATTTTAACCAACTCAGCTAAATCCAATACTGTCATCTTCTCAATTTTCTCCACAAGATCCTTAAACTTTTCTGGTATTTCTATTTTTTCTTCTTTTTTCTCTGCCATAATTATTTTTTTATTGAATTAAGTGTATAAATCAGACCTTTAAGATTAAATTTCAAAAGATTTACAAAACTGGAAATAGTGTTTTGTAAACTTCCTGCTAATTTTCCGAAAAGCTCTTCTTTGGTTGGCAATTGAGCCAACTCAACTACTTTCTCAATTGTTAAAAAATTATTTTCGAAAACTCCGCCTAAAATTCTTAATTTCTCATTTTTTAAGGAATTTTGATAAGCAATTTTTGCTGGTAAAATTTCGTCTTGAAAACCAAAAATTAAAGCCAATTGGCCTTTTACTTTTTTAATATTTTCTATAAAAGGAAGTTTATTTCCGCCTTCTTCTAAAACTTTAAAAAGCAGTGTCTTTTTTATTACTTGAAAAAGACAATTGGAATCCTTAAGTTCCTCTCTTAAATGGAAAAGGGGTTTTGAGCTTAAACCGGTAAAATCAACTAAAACAATTGATTTTTGTTTGGTTATTTTT
>PEWP01000050.1 GCA_002779425.1 bacterium (Candidatus Gribaldobacteria) CG07_land_8_20_14_0_80_33_18
GCCAGCAACTTTTAAGCTTTTAGAAACAACAATACCGCCCAAAGAAATTACTGCTACCTCAGAAGTTCCTCCTCCAATATCAACAATAAAATTTCCTTTTGCTTCTTGAATAGGCAAGCGAGCGCCAATAGCAGCGGCTATCGGTTCTTCAATTAAATACACTTCTCTAGCGCCGGCACTTTTCGCTGCATCAAAAACTGCTTTTCTTTCAACTTCAGTAACTCCGCAAGGAATACCAATGATTATTCTAGGCCAAGAAAAAGGAAGAATTCTTCCTTGATGAATTTTTTCAATGAAATAACGAAGCATCTGCTCAGTTATTTCAAAGTCAGAAATTACTCCGCGAACTAAAGGTCGAATTGCTTGAATGTAAGAAGGCGTACGACCAACCATTTCTTTTGCCTCAGTTCCAATTGCTAAAATTTGGCCAGTTTTTTGATTAACCGCTACTACCGACGGTTCATTAATAACAATCCCTCTTCCTCTTACATAAACTAACGAGTTAACAGTTCCTAAATCAACGGCAATATCTTTAAATAAATATTTAAAAATTGTGTTGAACATAATTTATAAGTTGATTTAATTTTATTAATTTTATTTTTTTCTGAGCCCGTTTCTTTATTTCCGCACTCTTTTTTTCTAATGTCTTCGGAGAAATGATAATTCTTGTTGGAATTCCTATTAAATCACAATCAGTAAATTTCTCTCCAACTGATTTTTCTTTTCTATCATCATATAATACTTCAATCTTCGCTTTTTTCAAGTTTTCATAAATTTTTTCAGTTATTTCTTCAATATTTCTTTCATTTCCAATTTGAATTAAATGAACTTTAAAAGGAGCAATTTCCTTGGGCCAAATAATTCCTTTACTGTCATGATAAACTTCTATAATTGCTCCCATTAATCGGCCCAGCCCTATCCCATAACAGCCCATCAATACAATTTTCTCTTTCCCGTCGCTATCTTTAAAGGTGAATTTAAAAGCTTTACTAAATTTATCCATTAATTTAAAGATATTCCCTACTTCAATTGCTTTCTCAATTTTTAAATTTTTGTTTTTACATTTTGGACATTGATAATTCTCCTTTTCAATAATTTCTTTGTTAAGACCAAGTTTACATTTCTGACAAAGGTATATTTGGTCTTCGCCATAAGGGGTAATTGTCTGAAACTCATGAGAATATTTAGAAAAAGTACCGCCGGAAGCTAAAGTTAAAAAAGTCTGTTTCTCTAAACCACACCTTTTAAAAATTTTAAAGTAAGCTTCTTTTACTTCTTCATAATATTTATCTAAATCTTTTTCATTTTTATGAAAAGAATAAAAATCTTTCATTATGAATTCTATCACTCTAAGCAATCCTGATTTAGACCGCAGTTCGTCTCTGAATTTATTTTGAATTTGATAAACATAAACTGGTAAATCTTTATATGAATTGACGAATTTCTTTACCAAAGGAGTAATAACTTCTTCGTGGGTCCAACCTAAAGAATAATCTTTTCCTCCCCGACTTTTTAGTTTAAACATCTCTTCATATTGCCAGCGATTTGTCTGAAGCCAATTTGCCTTTGGTAAAAGAGCCGGCAGAAAAACTTCCTGGCCACCAATCATATCCATTTCCTCTCTAATAATATTTTCAATTTTTTTTAAGACTCTAAAACCTAATGGCAAATAAGAATAAACTCCAGCCATTAATTTATCAATAAAACCACCTCTTATTAAAAGCTGGGCATTAATACTTTTTTCATCTTTGACTGTTTCTTTTAAAGTTTTAACGAAAAGTTGTGATTGACGCATACTTAGAATAATTTAATAACATCTTTAATGGCAATGAAAATTGAAAGAATAAGTATAAAAACAAAAGAAACAGCAGTAATATTCTGTTCTATTTTTTGGGAAACAGGTTTTTTTCTAATTGCTTCTATAATTAAAAATAATAATTTCCCTCCATCAACGGCTGGAATAGGTAAAAGATTAGAAACAGCTAAACCAAGAGATATAAGAACTAAAATCTGAAGGAAATAATTAATACCCAATTGATAGAATTGAACCATTAATGCTCCAATCCCAATCGGTCCCATCAACTCAGCTTTAAAGGGAAGGGGTTTACCTATTAAAGAACCAAATAAAAATTGAATGAGAAATAGAACAATAGTTTTAGTTAAATTAAAACACAAAATTATTGCCTTAGGAATGGCTTGCCAAATCGGATATTTAACAAAAGCAATCCTCCCCAAAGCAATTCCTAAAGGTCCTTCTTCTTTTGACTCAGAAACTCTGGGAATTATTTTTGTCTCAAAAATTTTCTCTCCTCTTTTAATTGTTAAAATAATTTCCTCCCCTTTATGAGCGCTAATAAATTCTTGGACTTCTGTTACTTTACCTATATTTTGATTTTTGATTTTTAAGATAACATCTCCTGCTTTCAATCCTGTCTTTTCAGCCGGTGAATTGGAATTAACAGTTAAAATCTGGATTTGAGAATTATTCACATTCGCCTTATCATCAAAAGCTTCCGGTACTCCAATAACCAATAGTATACTAAGAATTATAATAGCTATTACCCAAAAAGAAATGACTCCGCCTAAAGTAACTAAAATTCTTTTCCAGACTTTTTCTCGCTTAGCCATTTCCTCATTCTCTACTGTTTCCATGCCGGGAATTCTAACAAAGGCGCCGAATGGCAAAAGATTTAAAGAATATACTGTTTCGCCAATTTTTTTACTAAATATTCTTGGGGGATAACCAATACCAAATTCTTCAACCCTTGCTTTAAATTGCTTAGCTATTAAAAAATGTCCAAACTCATGTAAAACCATCAAACCAATTAAAGAGAAAAAAACAATTAAAATAGTTAATAACATATATAATTAATTTCTAATTTCTAATTTCTATAAATCAACGAATAAGAGCGAGGCAAACTGACTAGGAGCGAGGCGGGATGTGAAGGGAGCATTGCGCAGCCGAGCCCTAAAAGGAATTTGAATTTCTTTTAAAGGTAATTGAGGCTCGGCGAGCAATAGCAACGGCGGAGAAAAGCTGTGTTTTACCACCTGAGCCGATTGCGTGCTCCCTGAACAGCCTGCCGAGCGAATCAGTTTGCCGAGCGAATCCTATTCCTTTATCTCTTTTTCTTTTCGTTCGGCCATTTCTTCTATTTTTTTGTTATATTGGTCAACTAATTTCTGAAGCTCTTCTTTTCCTCTAAATTTATCATCTTCTCTTATTTCTTTTGTTTTTACTCCTTCCTGAATTTGATCCCAGGCCTTATCTCTAAAATATCTGATAGTTTTGCGAACATCTTCTTTTTTCTCTTTTAAAATCCGAAATAATTCTTCTCGATATTCGGAAGAAAGAGGCGGGGTTGACAATCTAATGGTATCTTTTTCCGCAACTGGAGTTAAGGAGAATTTTTCCTGTTCAATTGCTTTTAGAATTGAAGGAATATAAGACTTATCCCAAGGATGAATTATTACTGATCGGCCTGACTCCAAAGAAATACTGGCTAATTCTTTTAAAGAATATTCTTCTTCTAAATAATTAACCTTAATATCTTCCACTAAAAAAATTGATATTCGGGAAGTTCTGATTTTTGCCAGTTCTCCTTCAAAAAATCTTAAAGCTTTTTCTAATTCTGGTTTTATTTTCTCAATTATTTCTTTATACATAAAGCATTAATGTTTCTACAGCTAAATTTGGATTAACATTTGTGTGAGAAATTAAAAAATTTATTTTCTCTCCCAATTTTATGTTTCTTTTTATTTTTTCCAAAGGATAATCGATGGGAGGAAACAATAAACCTTCTGAGTCAATTCCAATTTTTGAAAGCAGAAGAGAACGAAAATATTTCAAAAAAATATCTAAAAATTCCTCCAAATAAATCTTACTTTCTTTTAAGAATTTAAACCGAGAAAAGAAATTGCTTTTGATAAGAAAGGGCAAATTGGTAATAGTTTTAAAAAAAATATTTAATTTTTCAGGTTGATTAATCAAATTAATTGCTTTGCCCGGACAACCGTCGGAGAAAAAAAGTAAGGTCTCAAGTTTTTCTTTTTCTATTTTATCTTTGAAAAAATTTTTCATTTCGGAATAAGTTAAGGGGTAAAATATTAAATTTTGAGTTCGGGAACGAATTGTCTCAAACAACGTTTCCGGCTTTGAAGAAATAAGAAATAAAATAGAATCTCCTTTTGGCTCTTCCAATGTTTTTAAAAGACAGTTAGCTGCTTCGGCATTCATTTTTTCTGCTTGGTCAATAATAACCGTTTTAAAAGGAGCGGAATAAGGTTTCAGATTTAAAAATTTTTGAATATTTCTAATTTCTGAAATTTGGATTTCTTTTTTTGAGTTTTCAATAATTAAAAAATCGGGATTATTTTCAATTTTATTTTTATTAATTAGTTTAATAAATTCTAAAGCTAAAGTTTTTTTACCCACTGAATCGGGCCCGGAAAACAACCAAGCATGAGAAATCTTTTCCCCTTCCGCTGTTTTTTTTAAAATCTGCCATTGTCTTTGATGACCATAAATCATAATTTTTTACTCATTATCGCTTTTTTATAAGCATCTAAATTTTCAATTACCACACCTGTTCCTTTAACCACGCAATAAAATGGCTCATCGGCTCGAAAACAAGGAACACCGGTGGTTTTGGCAATAATCTCATTAATACCATTAAGAAGCGCTCCCCCACCGGAAAGAATCATTCCTTTGTTCATAATATCAGCACAAAGCTCCGGCGGCGTCTCTCGCAATACTTGTTTAATTAAAGAAATAATTTCTTTTAAAACATCTTTTAATGCTTCAACTGTTTCATTTGAAGAAATTTTAATATTTCGGGGAAGGCCGGAAATTACATCTCGACCCCTGATTTCTATTGTCTCTTCTTTCTTTTTATTAATAGTTGTCCCAATCTTTATCTTTATCTCCTCGGCAGTTTGGATGCCAACAATTAAATTATGTTTTTTCTTAACATAATCAGCGATAGCCCTATCCATTTTATCTCCAGCCACTCTTATTGATTTAGCTGTAACAATTCCTCCTAAAGAAATAACTGCCATTTCTGAAGTCCCGCCTCCGATATCAATAATCATATTGCCTTGGCAAGATTCTATAGGAATTCCGGCTCCAATTGCAGCTAAAATTGGTTCTTTAACTATATAAGCGGCTTTTGCTCCAGAGCTTATTGCCGCTTCAATTACTGCCCGTCTCTCGGTTGAAGTACTTCCCACCGGAACAGATATGACAAGGTCTGGTTTAAAAAGGCGGAAAGAACCCTGGGCTTTTCTAATAAAATGTTTAAGCATTGCCTGAGTAACCCGATAATCGGCAATTACCCCATCTTTTAAAGGTCGATAAACTAAAATAGAATCAGGAGTTCTACCAATCATTAATTTGGCTTCGGCTCCCACTGCTAAAATTTTATTTTCCATTATTGATATTGCAACAACCGAAGGTTCTTCTAAAACAACCCCTTTTTTGGGAACAAATACTAAAGAATTACACGTTCCTAGATCAATTGCGATTTTTGTAACAAACATATGATTTTAAATTTTAATTTTTAATTTTTAATTTTTAAACTCGTTAACTCGCTAACTCGTAATAATTAAATAATTAATAATTATATTCTTTTAATATTGGCTCCTAAATTGTTTAATCTTTCATCTAACTTCTCATAGCCGCGGTCTATCTGATAAATATTACTAATTGTTGTCTTACCAGAAGCAATCAGCGCCGCTACTACTAAGGAAGCGCCAGCTCGAATGTCCCACGATTCAATTCTAACACCTTTCAGCTCTGTCTTACCAAAAACAAAAGCCCGATGAGGGTCAACAATCTCAATATCGGCGCCCATTTTTCGCAACTCCTGAGTATAATTCAATCGATTTTCATATAAAGGATCGTGAATTAAACTTCTCCCCTCTGCTTGAGTTAAAAGAGGAACAACCAAAGGTAATAAATCAGTGGGAAAACCCGGGTAAGGAAGAGCTTGAATTTTACTTGCTTTTAATTTTGAAGAATAATTAACAATCACGCTATTTTCGCTATCTTTTTCAAAATTAACTCCGAGCTCTTTTAATTTAGCTAAAAAAAGAGCTAAATGGTCTAATCTAACATTTTTGATTTTAATTCTTCCTGCCAAACCAGCAATGACCATAAAAGTTCCTGTCTCTATTCTATCGGGCATAACCGAAAAATTTCCTCCTTTTAAATTTTTTGCGCCAATAATATTTAAAGCATGGGTGTCTAATCCCTCTATTTTAACTCCCATTTCTTTTAACATCTCAACTAAATTGCTAATCTCTGGTTCACAAGCTGCTCCTTTTATGAGCGTTTCCCCTAAAATAGATGAGGCAGCCATTATTAAATTAGAAGTAGCGGTAACGCTGAATTCAGGTAAAGTAATTTCATTATTTTTTAAACCATTGCTATGAAAATAATAAAAATCACCTTCTTCTTCAATTTCTGTTCCTAATTCACGAAGGGCAATTAAATGGGTAGTAATTGGCCGCAAACCTATTCTATCTCCTCCGGGTCTGGAAATTTTAAAATTTTTAAACCGGGATAATAAAGGTCCGATTAAAAGAACCGAAACGCGAGCTTGAGAAAATTTTTCAAAATCTAATTTTTCAGGGTCAATGTTTTTTCCTTTAATTTTTACTTTTCTCTCCTCCAACCAATCAACTTCAGCTCCCATTCCTTTTATCACATCTAATAGAACTAAGATATCTTCAACTCTTGGTAAATTATCAATAATGCATTCCTGGTCTGTTAAAAGGGCTGCTCCTAAAAGCTGGGCAGCTGCATTTTTTGAACCATTTATTTCCACTTCTCCTTCCAATTTATGCCCTCCTTCAATTACAAATTTCTCAGCCATATAAATAGCTTAACCCAAAACAAAAAAAATGTCAAAAGATAAAATAAATATAATCCTAATCTACTAATACGAATCCTACGAGGTCGGACCTCCAAAGATTACTCTCAATCCATTTAGTATTATTTAGTATATAATGCTCTTGTCGGTGTTCCACCTGCATAAAGCGTAGAAATTTCGGCAGGAGTTAAATTTACATTCCAGACTATAAATTCATCCACGTATCCGTGTACTGAGTAATCTCCTCCACCTATGTAAAAAAGACCTCTTGCCTTGGGACTTCCAGTTTTGACTGTGCTGACAACATCTTGTGCTTGTCCATCTGCGTATACTTTAGCGTTATCAATATCATTTTGACCCCACCCAGTTATCACAGTAGTAATTAAGTGCCAATTTCCATCAATAACATTAACAGGACTTGTCTGAGAGAAAGACCTATAATTAACATTATTAAGTCTTATCTCCTTGGGGTAAGCCAACTACTAGTGAACTTCCCACTTCATAACGATCACTTCTATTTCCTCCGTCCTGAGTCATT
>PEWP01000004.1 GCA_002779425.1 bacterium (Candidatus Gribaldobacteria) CG07_land_8_20_14_0_80_33_18
CGGAAAACCCACTATTCACACCAGGAATTAATTCCTGCTATTTTATATGGTTCAGAAATTAAAAATTTCCCCCTAGAAATTGATAGGAAACAATTTGAAAAAGTTTATAAAGAAACAGGAGAAAGTTCTTTAATTTCACTTCAAATTGAAGGAGAAAATTCTAAGAAATTTGACGTTTTAATTCATGATGTTGAAAAAGACCCTTTAACAAAAAAGATTTTACATGTTGATTTTTATTGTCCTTCAACTAAAAAAGAAGTTAAGGCGGAAATCCCTTTAGTTTTTGAAGGAGAAACTCCAGTTGTAAAAGAATTAGGAGGAATTTTAATTCGGGAGATTCAAACAGTTATAGTTAAAGGATTAGCTCAAAAGTTACCCAGAGAAATTAAAGTGAATATTTCAAAACTTAAAAATTTCCAAGATAGAATTTTAATTAAAGATTTAGAAATTCCTGAAGGAATAACTATTTTGAAAAGTCCTGAAGAAATTGTTGCCTTAATTGGATTACCAGAGAAGGAGGAAGAGATAAAACCGGTTGAAGAGAAACCAGTTGAAGAAAAACCAATAGAAGAGAAAGTAACCGAAACTGAAACGACAGAGAAAACAAAAAGTTAAAAAGTAAAAATATGTTTTCTTACTTTTCAAAATTATTTTTTATATTTATTTTTATTATTGGCCTTGTTTGGGCTTTTTTAATTTTCGCCACTCCCGTTTACAGCGGGACTTCTTATAATTTAGAAGAAATTTGTAAGTCCGACCAAACGGTTGATAATGAATGCCAAAAGCTTTCAAAACAAGATTGCCGAGTATTATTGGAAAATTGTTTGAAATATTATGAAGCAGAAAGTGAAGAATTTCAAAAGAATGTTACTCAAAAACAGGCCGAAAAGAAAACTTTGCAAAATCAAATTTACATTTTGGAAAACAAAATTAAGCAATTAGATTCCCAAATTTATCAAAGTAATTTAATAATAAAAGACCTTAAATTGCAAATTTTAGATACTCAGGATTCTATAGATAAAACAAGTTTGAAAATTAAAGAAATTAAAGGAAATTTAACTAATATTTTGCAACTTAGTTATGAAAATGATAAAAAAAGTTATCTCGAAATATTTTTAGCTGAAGAAAAAATTTCTGATTTTTTTAATGAGTTAATGGCTTTAGAATCTTTAAATTCAAAAACCCAAGAACTTTTGGGGAAAATTAAAGGATTAAAGTCAGATTTAGAAAATCAAAAGGATTTAATGGTTGGAGAGAAAGACGAAAGTGAAAAAGCAGTTATTCTTCAAGAACTTCAAAAAAAAGAACAGCAAGGAATTCAAAAAGAAAAAGGTGTTATTTTGGAAAAGACAAAAGGAGAAGAAACTTTATATCAGAACTATTTAGCGCAATCTAAAAAAAAGGCGGCTGAAATAAGAGCCAGAATTTTTGAATTAATTGGCGTGCCAAAAGCCCCTACTTTTGGCGAGGCCTATGAAATTGCTAAATATATTAAGAGCGTAACTGGTGTTCGACCGGCTCTTTTATTGGCAGTAATGACCCAAGAATCAAATATTGGAAAAAATGTTGGCCAGTGCTACTTAAAAAACCCCGAGACTGGCTCGGGAATAGTAGTTTATAATAGTAGAGAAATCTCTCGGGTGATGAATCCTCAAAGAGATATTCCTTATTTTTTAGAAATTACTAAAGAATTAGGCAGGGATTCTTATAATACTCCGGTTTCTTGCCCAATGAGTTTTGGTTGGGGAGGAGCAATGGGTCCAGCTCAGTTTATTCCTGATACCTGGGCTAACCCAAAATATGGTTATGGCCAAAAAGTTAAAGAAGTTACTGGAAAACCAGCTGACCCTTGGAATATAAAGGATGCTTTTCTTGCTGCGGGTTTGTACCTGAGAGATTTAGGAGCATCTCAAGATGAATTTAAAGCAGTAATGAGGTATTTTTCCGGATATTCTTGGTCCAAATGGGAAGAATTTTACGGAAGGTCAGTATTGTCAATTGCCAGCCAATATGAGGAAGATATTAAACAGATTGAAGGGCTTTAAAGATTGGTTCTAGTTTTCCTTCCATTATTTTCTCAATATTATGAAAACTTTTTTTAATTCGATGGTCGGTAATCCTGTCTTGGGGGAAATTATAGGTTCGAATTTTTTCTGCTCTTTCTGCTGTTTTAATTTGCGATTTTCTTTCTTTTTCTATTTCTAATCTCTTTTTATTTTGTTCTTGCTTATATAGTTTAGCTGTTAAAATACTTAAAGCAGTTTCTTTATTTTCACCTAAACTTCTGGAGTTTTGGGAACAGACAATTATATTGGTTGGTAAATGAGTAATTCTCACCGCCGTTTGGCGTTTATTAACATATTGTCCACCAGGACCAGATGCTTTGTAAAAATCCATTTTAATTTCATTAGGATTTAATTTAATTTGAAAGGATTCTGGTTTTAAAAAGACAGCGACCGAAACAGTAGAAGTATGAATTCTGCTTCCTTTTTCGGTTTTTGGTATTCTTTGAATTCGATGAATTCCTGCTTCATGTTTCATTTTCAAAAAAACATTTTCTCCTTTCAATTCAAAAATTATCTGTTTTAAGCCATTGAGTTCAGTAGGGCTGGAATCTAAAACCCTTGCTTTCCAATTAGCTGAGCCAGCAGCGTATTTCGAATACATTTTAAAGAGTTCGGAAACAAAAAGAGCTGCCTCTTTTCCTCCTATACCTGCTCTTATTTCCACAATTACTGATTGAGAATTATTAAAGGTCATAAATTCTTTGAATGTTTTAATAATTCTTTTTTCTTTCTTAATTTTTCAGTAAATTTTTGAATTCTTCCAGCCGTATCAATTAATTTTTCTTTCCCGGTGTAGAAAGGATGACATTTGAAACAAATTTCTGTTTCAATAGATTCTTTAGTTGAGCCAATCTCAAAAATATTTCCACAAGCACAGTGGACCTTCGCCTTTGGATAATATTTTGGGTGGATATTTTTTTTCATAATTTGATTATATTAATTATATCTTAAAGCTATTGAAAAATCAAATTGATTATAGTAAAATGCCAGTTATGGGAAAAATAGAAGATTTTAAAATTGATATGGATGAAATGATGAAAGCTGGTGTTCACATCGGGCATTCCATTTCAAAGCTTCATCCAAAAATGAAAGATTTTATCTTAGGAATAAGAAATACTTCTCATATAATTGATTTAAAAAAAACAAGTCAATATTTAATTGAAGCATTGAAATTTATTCAAGAAATTATAAAAAATGGAGGAACCTTGCTTTTAATTGGGACAAAACCACCTTTTAAAACTTTAATTAAAGAGATAGCCGAGGAGTGTAATCTTCCTTGGGTTAACGAACGTTGGCTTGGCGGCACCTTTACTAATTTTGGAACAATCTTAAAAAGAATAAAATATTTTAAAGAACTCACCAGACAAAAAGAAACAGATGAATTTGAGAAATATACAAAAAAAGAAAAAATAAAAAAAGAAAAAGAATTAGAAGAGCTTAAAATAAAATTTGAAGGAATAAAAAATATAGAGAAATTTCCCGAAGCAGTATTTATTTGTGATATTATAAAAGATAAACTATGTTTAAAAGAAGCAAAAATGAAAGGGATAAAAACAATAGCTATAGTTCACACCAATACTGATCCTACCTTGGTTGACTATCCAATTCCTGCTAATGATGACGCTTATTTAGCAGTAAAATATATTTTAGAAAAAATCAAAGAAGCGATATTATCAATTAAAAAAAAGTAAATATATGGCAGATATTGAACAAATTAAAAAATTAAGAGTTGAGACAGGTGTTTCTTTGATTGAATGTAAAAAAGTTTTAGAAGAATCAGCGGGTGATATTGAAAAGGCAAAAAAAATTCTTAGAGAAAAAGGTAAAGAGCTCGCTGAAAGTAAGGTTTTAAGAGAAGCCACCGCTGGCATTATCGAAAGTTATTTACATCCTGGAAATAAAATCGGAGTTTTACTTCAGATTCATTGTGAATCAGATTTTGTCGCCCGTTCCGAAGAATTTAAAAAGTTAGCCCACGAATTATGCTTGCAGATTGCCGCAACAAAACCATTGTTTTTAAGCGAAAAAGATATCCCCGAAGAATTTTTGGATGGAGAAAGAAAAATTTATCAGAAACAATTTGAAAATTCAGGTAAGCCGCAAAAAATAGTAGAGCAAATTATCGAAGGAAAATTAAATAAATATAAAAAAGAAATTTCTTTATTATTTCAACTTTGGGTAAAAGATGAAAATAAAACAATAGAAGATTTGGTAAAAGATTATATAGCTAAACTTGGAGAAAATATCGAGATTAAAAAATTTACGAGATTTGAGATTTAAAATGGATGAATTAATCTTTAAAATAATTTTTTCTACAAGTATTATTGGTTTGACAGTAATTATCTTTAGAAAAATTCCGGTTTTAACGAGTTTACCTGCCTGCGCAGGCAGACCCGCGTCGTCGGCAGGCCTGCCTGCGCAGGCAGGGCAAGATAAATTTTTTTTAAAAATTTTTAAATTTGTTCAGCAATTTTTAAATAAATTAAAAATAACTTCCGAGAAATCAGAGAAAAAAATCGAAAATAAACAAAACGAAAATTACTGGAAAGAGATAAAAAAGAGCTAATTTTAACCTCTTTGATGCCATCCTAGCTCAATGGGTTGTCCCGTTTAGTGGGACAACGGGCGACTACCTTAAATTAATTTCAAATGAGTAAGTCGCCCCGGGAGAGCAACTATTCTTTTCTAATGCCGTCCTAGCTCAATGGCAGAGCATTTGTTTTGTAAACAAAAGGTTCCGAGTTCGAGCCTCGGGGACGGCTTAAAGAGAGAAAAAAAGTTGTCTTGACAGATAATTTTTCTTGAGTAAAATAGAAAGGGTATGTTCTTTTATAATTTAATATTTAATTGGTTTTTTTTGAGTTGCTCCGAACTATTTTTTTTTGAGAGTTTGATCCTAGCTCAGGATGAACGCTGGCGGCGTGGATAAGGCATGCAAGTCGTGCGAGAACGTAACATTTTGCGCAAGCAAAATTGTACGTTCTAGCGGCGAACGGGTTAGTAACACGTGGATTACCAACCTCAGAGACGGGTATAATCCCGCGAAAGCGGGACTAATTCCCGATAGTTTCTTTTGCTAAAAGCGGAAGAATAAAAGAGTAATCTGCTCTGAGATGGGTCCGCGGCCTATCAGGTAGTTGGTAAGGTAATGGCCTACCAAGCCTATGACGGGTAGGGGGTGTGAGAGCATGTCCCCCAACAGAGGCACTGAGACACGGGCCTCACTCCTACGGGAGGCAGCAGTCGAGAATTTTCGGCAATGGGCGAAAGCCTGACCGAGCGACGCCGCGTGCAGGAAGAAGGTCTTCGGATTGTAAACTGCTTTTTTTAGGGAACAATCCCGCTTAGAGCGGGATGAGAGTACCTAAAGAATAAAAGGATCCTAATTCTGTGCCAGCAGGAGCGGTAATACAGAATCCTTAAGCGTTATCCGGAATTACTGGGCGTAAAAGGTTCGTAGGTGGTCTACTAAGTCTAATGTTAAAGACCTTTGGCTTAACCTAAGGAAAGCATTGGAAACTAGTAGACTAGAGAGCGTTAGAGGCCAGTGGAACACACGGTGTAGGGGTGAAATCCGTTGATATCGTGTGGAACACCAAAAGCGAAGGCAACTGGCTGGGACGACTCTGACACTGAGGAACGAAAGCGTGGGGAGCAAAAAGGATTAGATAAATCCTTGTCTGTAAAATAAACAGACTAAATGGTGTCCTCCATATTGGCGACAATATGGTGAGCATCCAGCTGTATCGGGGAAACCCATTTTAGTTTAATGGGTAATCCCGAGGGAAGCGAGCACATAAAGCATTATGTGTTTCGCCCCGTAGAGACTATGTAAATCAAAAAGATAGAAAATGAAAAATTCATTTTTGTCTAAAAATTGCAAAGATATTATTCTTGGTTCTTTGTTAGGAGACGGTTCGTTAAAGATTAACGAATATTATAAAAATGCTCGTTTTTCTTTTCGCCATTCTATTAACCAAAAAGAATATTTTTTCTGGAAAAAGAATGAATTAAAAGAAATTTCCGGAGAAAATTGTTTTTGGAAATCAGAAATTAAAGATGGGCTTGGCGGTCAAAAATTACGATATCAAAGCTTAACAACACCAGAATTAACAGAGTTATATAATTTAACTCATAAAAAGGGAGTATTTAAAATCAGCCGCAAATGGCTTAACATAATAACTTCTTTATCTTTAGCAATATGGTGGCTTGACGATGGTTCCATAATAGGGAATGGGAGAAAGGGCGTATTTTGCACTGACCATTTTCTTTACGAAGAACAAAAAATATTATCCCGCTATTTAAAGAAAGTGTGGGATATAAATGTCCATATCGGTAAAATAACTAGAAAATGGGCGGACGAAGAAAAAATATATTATCGTTTATGGATTCGTTCAAGCGAAGAGCTTAAAAAGTTTTTGCGGATTATAATGCCGCATATAAAAGTAGCAGAAATGTTACCGAAGGTCTTGATTATTTATAAAGACCGTGATTTACAACAACGCTGGATTTCTGAAGTAAATAAATTAACAGGTTTTTCTTTCCCAGTTATTGAAAAATATCTTAATGAAAAGAAAAGTAAGTGGAAAAACTTCAGAAAATGATATAGTCCGATCCTTCGAGTAATCGAAGAAATAAAAGTCTACAAGCTGACCCTTGTAGTCCACGCCCTAAACTATGGACGCTAGCTATTGGAAGTGTCGACCCTTTCAGTGGCGAAGCTAACGCGTTAAGCGTCCTGCCTGGGAAGTACGGTCGCAAGACTAAAACTCAAAGGAATAGACGGGGGCTCACACAAGCGGTGGACCACGTGGCTTAATTCGACGACAAGCGAAGAACCTTACCAGGGCTTGACATTCCGCTAAAAGTTCCGAGAAATCGGGATCTACCCACAAGGATAGCGGAACAGGTGCTGCATGGTTGTCGTCAGCAGGTGCCGTGAGGTGCTCCCTTAAATGGGGAAACCTGCGCAACCCTTGCCCCGCGTTTCAAGTGTCGCGGGGGACCGCCCCGCCTTGAGCGCATTTACAATAAAGCGAAGTGCGTTGAGGGCGGGGAGGAAGGCGAGGACGACGCCAAATCAGCATGGCCCTTATGTCCTGGGCTGCACACGTGGTACAATGGCCGGTCCAATGGGTTTGCCAAGTCGTAAGACGGAGCTAATCCCATCAAAACCGGTCTCAGTTCGGATTGAGGTCTGCAACTCGACCTCATGAAGCTGGAATCGCTAGTAATCGCGGATCAGCCACGCC
>PEWP01000003.1 GCA_002779425.1 bacterium (Candidatus Gribaldobacteria) CG07_land_8_20_14_0_80_33_18
AAAGCGAGGGGATAACAAAGAAAATATAAAAGAGGATAGGACAGGCGAGTAGTAATAAATCTTATGCCGTTTACTATTTTTATTGCCCAATATTTCCAGTTGTTTTTAGGAAAGTTATGATAAAGATAAATTAAAACTCCCCCTTTTTTCTTTAAAGGAATAAGAATTTTTTTAAAACCCTTTTCCGGTGTTGGTAAATGATGAAGTACTCCTAAAGAATAAACAAAATCAAATAATTCCGGTTTAAATGGCAAATGATAAATATCTGCCTGAATAAAATAAACATTTTCAACAATCTTATTGTTTTGTTTGGCAACATCAATAGCCGGACTGAAATCAATCGCGATTATTTCTTTGGCAAATTGAGCGGCATAAAAAGTATGCCTTCCCTTGCCGCAGCCGATTTCCAAAACTGTTTTATCGTTTAAAATTTTTTGGCCGCAGGCCTGCGGTAGCAGGCAGGGTTCAAAATACCATTTAAAATTTTCTTTCCAAATCGGCAGCATTTCGGAAAATTTTTTCCATTCATAACCAAAACTTTTCTGTGTTTTTCTTTCTTCTTTTGAAAGTTCAAAAATAAATCGGGGGATACCGTTAGTAATGGGAAATTTTTTATTGCAAAAAGAACAAGTTAATTCTCCTTCAATAATTTCTTTCCCCTCTTTTTTTAAAATAAAAAGATTTAACTCTTTTTGGCATTTTGGGCAGGCAAGAAAATTTAATAATCTTTTTTTCATAATTTATTCAAACCAAATTTGCAACCATTTTTTTAGAAATAAAAGAGTCCAGAATTGATAGGCGTAATTTTGCCGATAATTTTTATGGTCAGACAGCATTTTTTCAATACCTTCTTTTTTGAAACCAAAGTCCAGAAATTTTTTGTCTAAGAGTTCATTTTTTAAATAATCAAACAATTGTTTTCTAAACCAATGTTCTAATGGAACGCTAAAGCCCTGTTTCTGTTTTTTAATACACTCTTCAGGCAGATATTTTTCGGCAATTTTTTTAAGGAGATATTTTTTATTATGTCCTTTCATTTTTAAATCAGACGGCATTTTAGCCGTTAATTCTAAAAATTCGTGGTCTAAAAAGGGCGAGCGGATTTCCAAAGAATGAGCCATTGAAGCAATGTCAACTTTTACCAATAAATCGTCAGCTAAATTAGAATTTATATCTACATAAAGCAATTTATCCAACCAATCCAATTTTTCCGCTTCTTTAAATTTTTTTTCAATAAAAGAATGCCAGCGGGAATTTTGAATTTTTTGTTTAAATTCGTCAGTATATATTAAATTTTTTTCTTCTTGATTGAAATAAGAGACGATTTTTAAAAAACTATCAATTAAATTGGAGCCACTGCTCCAAGAGTTTAAAAACCGGTACCCTTTCTGAAAAATTCTTTTTTTTGTAATTTGGTAAGCAAATTGATTTATTTTTTTTAAATTTTTTTTAAACGGCAGATGTTTTAATTGGCAATATAATTTCATTGCATTGTATCTGGTATAGCCGGCAAAATTTTCGTCGCCGCCATCGCCATTGAGGGCAACGGTTACATATTTTTTAGTTAATTCCGAAATATACCAACTGGGCAGAGCCGAAGAGTCGGCATAAGGTTCTTCATAGTGATAGACAATTTTATCTAAAATCTCAATTGTTTTTGGTTCAATAATAAATTCCAAATGATTGGTCTTATATTTTTTTGCCACCAAACGAGCAAAAGGGAGTTCATTATACTCGCTTTCTTTAAAGCCGATAGAAAAAGTTTTTATTGGCTCTTTTGATTGGAGCGCCATCAAGCCGACAATTAAACTTGAATCAATCCCACCTGATAAATGAGCGCCCAAAGGCACATCGGAAACTAATCTTAAGCGGACTGCTTCTGTTAGTTTTTCTGTAATTTTTTCTTCCCATTCTTTTTCCGATAAATCTAATTTTTCGGAATAATTAAGTTCCCAATATTTTTGAGATCGGATCTCCTTGGGATTCAGTTTAATAATCAAATAATGAGCAGGAGGAAGTTTATAAATATTTTTGAAGCCGGTTTTGGGATGAGGAACATATTGGTAGGTAAAGTATTCATCAATTGCTCCAAAATCAGGTTCTTTTTTGACTTCCGGATTTTTTAAAATTGCTTTAAGCTCCGAGGCAAAAATAAAACAATTGTTATCAAAATAATACTTTAACGGTTTTTTGCCCACTCTGTCTCGGGCTAAAAACAACTGCTGTTTTTCTTTATCCCAAATAGCAAAAGCAAACATTCCTCTTAAATGCTTTAAACAATCAATTCCATATTTTTTATAAAGATAAATAATAACTTCGGTATCGGTTTTTGACTTAAATTTTATTCCATCTTTTTCTAATTCTTTTTTAAGTTCCAAAAAATTATAAATTTCACCGTTATGAACGAGCCAAATTTTTCCCTCCGCGTCCGACATTGGTTGATGACCGAGAGGGGAGAGGTCAATAATTGAAAGCCGGCGATGGCCTAAACCAACCTGTTTATCAATAAAAATTCCTTGGTCATCCGGGCCTCGATGGGAAAGAACATCAGTCATCTTCTTGATTTCCCCATTGGCAACCAATTTATTTTTATTGAAGTATATTTTTCCGCAAATCCCACACATAGTTTAAGTTGAGTTATTGAATTATTTTAACATATAATAGAGAATAAAGAATATGCGACTATTTTATTTAATTACTAAATCAGAAGCTGGAGGAGCCCAAACCCATATTTTTCAGTTAACCAAGTATTTTATTCAATTAGGAAATGAGCTCGCCGTAATGGCTTATCCGGGAGGTTGGTTAGAAAATGAAATTAAGAAACTGGGAGCCAAATTTTATCCTAATTTTTATTTTTCGAACAGAATAAATCCGATTGACGATTTAAAAGCAATAAGAACGATAAAAAAAGCGATTTTTGATTTTAAACCAGATTTAGTTTCCTGCCATAGTTCTAAAGCAGGTTTTTTAGGGAGATTGGCAATTAAAAATAAAATTCCGACAATTTTTACCGCCCACGGCTGGGCTTTTACTGAAGGTTCTCCTTTTTTTAGGAAATGTTTAGCAATTTTCGCGGAAAAATTGGCAAGTAAATATTGCGAAAAAATTATCTGCGTTTCAAATTTTGACAGGGAATTAGCCATAAAATATAAGATTGCCGGCCAAGCTCAGTTGCTCGTTATTCATAATGGCGTTGAGAAATCTTTTGAGATCGGATCTCGAAAGATTGGACCTCGAAAGATTGTTTTTGTTGGACGGCTGGCAAAGCCAAAAGAACCGATTTTACTATTAAAAGCTTTTAATGAGCTGCCAATTGAATTAAAAGAAAAAGCAGAGGTTTTGATTATCGGCGAAGGGCCGAAAAGAAAAGAATTGGAAAGGTTTAATAAAGAAAATAATCTTGAGACAAAAATTAAACTATTAGGAGCTTTACCCCGAGAAGAAGTATTTAAAATTTTAAAACAATCTGAGATATTTGTTTTAGTTTCAAAATGGGAAGGTTTCCCCCGTTCCATTTTGGAAGCGATGAGTTGTGGTTTAGCAATTATTAGCACTGATGTTGGGGGAGTAAAAGAGGCAATTGATGAAAATTGCGGGATTTTAATAAAAAGAGGGGATAAAGAAGGACTTAAAAATGCCTTAGAGAAATTATTAAAAACCCCGTCTTTAATTAAAAAGATGGGGCAATCGGCAAGAGAAAAAGCAGAAAAAGAATTTCCCTTAGAAAAAATGCTAAGGGAAACTGAAAAAACTTATACCTCTCTTTTAAAAAGTAATTGAAAGGTTTTAAGTAAAACTCCCAGGTCTAAGAAAAAGGAACGATTTTTTATGTAATAGAGGTCATATTGGAATTTTTCATAACTGTCTTCTACTGAACGGCCATAACGAAATTTTATTTGAGCCCAACCGGTAAAACCGGGCTTTATTAAATGACGTAAATGATAATGGGGGATTTGTTTTTCTAATTTTTTAACAAATTCCGGTCTTTCCGGTCGAGGGCCGATTAAACTTATATTCCCCTTTAATACATTAATCATTTGGGGTAATTCATCCAAATGAAAATCCCGCAAAAATTCCCCTATTTTTGTGACTCTCGGATCGTCTTTTTCCGCCCAAATTGCTTTACCTTTTTCGGCGTCCGGTTTCATTGAACGGAATTTGAATAACCAAAAATTTTTTTTATCTTTACCTACTCTTTCTTGTTTGTAAAGGATTGGTCCCTTGTCTTCTAATTTAATGAGCAGAGCAAAAATCAGCCAAAGAGGCGAGGTGATAAAAATAAGCAAACTAGCCAGAATGATATCGATAATTCTTTTTAAATTGTCATAAATCTTTTTCTCCCCTTCTTTTAAATTTTCTAAAAACCAAACTTGGTTAATGAAGAAAAGAGGGATTTTTTGACAAATATTTTCATAGGCCTCGGAGATATCCATAAAGTCTATTCTCAGAGGCAAACATTTATAAAGATCCTGAGTTATTTTTGATTTAGGTAAAAAATTTTTGGCAATAATTAAAGTATTAATTTCTCCGTTTTTAATTTCTGAAAAAATATTTTCATTAATATTTAAGAAGTTTACAAATTCATATCCTAAATAAGGCCGAGCTTTAATTTCTAAAGCCAAATTTTCGGTTAATTTATTTTTTCCTAAGATAGCAACTTTATTTAAGAGATGAATTGCAAATAAACTGTAATAAACTTTCCGCCAGATTAAAAATAAAATTCCAAATATAGCGATGTTTAAGAAAAGATTAGTTTTAGGAGTAATGTTAGGACTAATGTTAAAAACAGGAGTAAGATAAAAGAAAATCATTCCGATGCCAAAACAAACCAATAATGCTTCGCCAGCTCGAGAATAAAAACTGATTTTTAAATGGGCTAAATTTAAATCGTAAAGACCAAAAATAAAAAAAACAATGAGCCAGAAGAAATATAAGAGAAGAAATGGAAAAAAATGTTGCCAAAAAATTAAAAAATTGAAATTATTTAAAAATCTTAGAAAAATTGTCAGAAATAAAGAAAGTTCCAATAAAATTATATCTCCCAGAACAAGGAAAATTTGACGAATTTTTATGTTCATATATACTTAAGTATAATAACTTTAAAATGGGTAAAAAATCAAGAGAAAAAAAAGAAAGAAAAGAAACAGGAGAGCTCAGACCTTATTTTGAGAGCGAAACGCCGTTTATTTCTTTTTGTCTTTTTATTGTCAAATTTGGGGTTTATGCTATTTTATTTACTCCTTTAATTTTTAGCGGTAAATTTTTCTTTCCTTTTGTTGGTCCGAAAAGTTTATATTTTATGGGTCTCACCCAGGTAATTTTCTTTACTTGGCTTTTTTTAATTCTTCAAACAAAAAAATATCGGCCGACACCAAATGCTGTTTTCTATTCTCTATTGTTATTTCTCATTATCGTTGTTCTCAGTTCAATTTTTGGCGCTGATTTCTTAAATTCTTTTTGGTCGAAATTTGAAAGAATGACAGGTCTCTTAATGATGTTCCATCTTTTCGCTTTCTTTCTGGTTATTTCTTCTGTTTTTAAAAAGGAATCTGATTGGCAAAAGTTTTTTAGTGTTTCTATTTTTGTTGCTGTTTTAATTAGTTTCCTTGCTTTGATGGATTGGGCAGGAGTTACGGCATTGAGAATTTCCGACCGGCGAGGAGCAACTATTGGCAATACTTCTTTTTTAGGAACTTATTTATTATTTAATTTATTTTTTGCTATTTATTTAATTTTTAAATCAAGAAAAGGGTGGAGGATTTATTCTTTATTTTGTTTAGCAGTTATAGCTTCGGCTTTATTTTTCGCTAATCCTGGCAGCGCCCGAGCAGCCAAAATATCTTTTTTAGGCGGCTTATTCTTATTTTTCTTGTTTTTCTTAGCTTTTTATTCTTCAAAACGATGGATTAAAATTATTGGGAGAGTTCTTTTAATCATTTCTTTTGCAGCTCTTTTTGTAGCATTTTTCCTGGTTTTTCAGGAAGGAAATTTTATTAATCAGAAATTTGTAGAAATGGGAACAAAATCGCGAGTAGCTACTGCTGAAATAGCCCTCAAAGGATTTAAAGAAAAACCTCTTCTTGGTTGGGGGCCAGAAAATTTTGAATTAGCTTTTTTTAAATATTTTGACCCCAAACTGCACTTAGGAGAATACGGCGGCGAGGTTTGGTTTGATAGAACCCATAATATTGTTTTTGATACCTTAGTAAGCATTGGCATATTTGGGTTTTTAAGCTACCTTTTAATTTTTGGAGCTCTATTTTATTTTTTATGGAAGAAATATCTTAGAGAAAAAACAATTGATTTTTGGACGGTTTCTATTTTTTCCGTTATTCCTATTTCTTATTTTATTCAAAATATAACTGTTTTTGATATGATTTCCAGCTATTTGATGTTTTTCTTTGTCCTCGGGTTTGTGGCAAGTTTTGCCAAAAAAGGCCCGGAAGGCGGTCAAAAAATAATCCTTCAATCTCATCCAATTTTATCCTTACTTATCTTGCTTGCTTTTTTTGTTAGTTTTATTAAGTATTTTATCCTGCCGCTTCAAGCAGATTCTTTATTAATAAAAGCAGTTAACGCCTCTACTTCTGAGAAAAGAATTGAACTTTATAAAAAAACCTTAGCCGCTTCTCCCTTAGGGAGATATCAGATTAGGGAGTTTCTTGCCCAGACAACCCAGGGAAATACTCAGGCCAATTTTAACCAACCAAACAAAGAAGACATAAAAAAAGAACTCGATTTTATGATTGAAGAGTTGGAAAAAACTAAAAAAGAAAGTCCGCTTGATTATAAATCTATTTTGCGGTTAGGTCAGCTTTATATGCTTTATGGCTTGATTGAGCCCCCGGGGCTCCAAAAGTTTTCTTTAGCTGAAAATACTTTTAAACAAGCGATTTCCCTTTTTCCCAATAATCAACAAGGTTATTGGACTTTTGCCCAAGTAAAACTTTATCAAGGAGATATTGAGCAGGCGCTGTTATTGGCAGAAAAAGCAACTGAGCTTGAACCAAGATTATTAAATTCTCATTTAATAGAACTTCAAATTGCCAAATTGAAGGAAGATAAAGATTTGTTAAAAAAGAAAGTTGACGAAGCAATTAAAATTAACCCTTTATGGGAATCAGACCTCAAAAAATT
>PEWP01000006.1 GCA_002779425.1 bacterium (Candidatus Gribaldobacteria) CG07_land_8_20_14_0_80_33_18
CAATTAAAGTAAAACCTTTTTTCATATTGATTTTTAATAAATAATCCGACCTTTTATTTTTGGTTTTATTATATCACATCCCCTCCATTCCCCCTAATCCTATACTAAACAAAGGTAAGAAAAGAGAAATAACCATTATCCCTACTCCTATTCCTAAAACCAAAAGAAGAATTGGTTCAAGAATACTGGTTAAATTATTAATTGTTCTGTCTATTTCTGCTTTATAGAAATTAACTACATCCATTAAAGTGTCTTCCAATCTTCCGGTTTTTTCTCCGGTAGAAATCATTTGAGTTACAAAAGCTGGGATTACTTCCGGATATCGCAGAAAAACTGAACTAATTGTTTCTCCTCTCGCTACTCTTTCTCCGGTCTCAGCTACAATTTTTTCATAAACATCATTCCCGATTATACTTTTAGTAATTTCCAAAGCCGAAGTAATTGGCAATCCGGCAGAAATTAAAACTGAAAGGTTTTCGGAAAATCTGGTCAGAGAAACCTTTTTATAAAATTCGCCAAGAATTGGCAATTTTAAAGAAAATTTGTCCCAAGATTTTTTCCCTTCTTTTGAACGTTTGAATAGAAAAGGAGTAATAAATATTGCTCCTAAGATAACAAAAATTAAAATCCAACCTCCTTCTTTAATAAAATCAGAAAAAGAAATTATTGCCCTGGTTGAAAGAGGAAGTTTAGTGCCGAAATTTTTTAAAACTTCTGAAAGGTTAGGAACAATAAAAAAAGCGGCAAGGAAAATAACACCAATGAGAACAACAATGACAAAAATAGGATAAATCATCGCCCCTCTTATTTTTTGTTGAAGATGAAATTCTCTTTCTAAATGGTCGGCTAAATAATTAAGAGAGTCGGCCACTTTTCCCGAGGCCTCGCCAGAACGCAAACAACTGATATAAAAAGAATCAAAAACTTCTGGAAAAAAAGAAAAAGCGCGGCTTAAAGGGTTTCCGCTTTCCACTGTCTCGGCAATTTTCAAAATTTTCTCTTTAAAATTTGGGTTCTCGGTTTGAATCATTTGGGCCCTTAAGGCCTCAACCGGCGCCACTGCTGATTTTAACATAACCGAAAGCTGCCGAGTAAAAACAGTAATATCTCTTAAAGAAATTTTTTTTGATAAAACTATTTTTTTTTGCCAAATGGAACCCGCCTCAGCAGTTAAAGAAGTAACTTGAAGGCCGTATTTTTCTAAAATATCTAAAGTCGCTTTTCTTGAAGATGCTTCAATTGTTCCACTTTGAATCCGTCCTTCTTTAGTTCTGGCTTGATAAAGAAATTTCATAATTTTTCCAAACGACTTTTTAATTCTTTTGAATTTAACGAATAATTTAGAGCGATTTCTTTAGTTATTTCTTTTTTTCTCACTAATTCAACTAAATATTGATTTAAGGAAATCATTCCTTCTTTTGCCGAAGTTTCAATAATTGAAGGAATTTCATGAATTTTATTTTCCCTGATTAAATTAGCAATTGCTGGATTACAAATCATCACTTCGCAAGCAGGAATAAACCCTTCTTTAATTCGGGGTAAAAGACGTTGAGAAAAAACTCCTAAAAGCGAACCGGATAATTGGGCTCGAATCTGGTTTTGTTGACCGGCCGGGAAAACATCAACAATCCGATGAATGGTCTGAGCAGCGGAATTGGTATGAAGAGTGGCAAAAACCAAATGGCCTGTTTCGGCAGCAGTTAGAGCAGTGGCGATTGTTTCTAAATCTCTCATTTCACCAACCATAATCACATCGGGGTCTTCTCGCAAAGTTGAACGCAAGGCTCGGGGAAAACTTAAAGTATCAGAATAAAGTTCCCGCTGATCAATTATACATTTATCATCGGTAAATACATATTCAATTGGGTCTTCAATAGTAATGATATGTTCCGAACGAGTATGATTTATTTCATCTATTAAGGCGGCTAAAGTTGTAGATTTTCCTTGGGAAGAAGCTCCGGTAATTAGAACAAAACCCTGTTGAACCTCGGTAAATTTTTTTAAAACCGGTGGTAGAGTTAATTCTTCAATTGTTTTAATTTTTGCAGAGACAATTCGCAAAGCAATACTTATTGACCCCCTCTGGTAATAGATATTCACCCTAAAGCGGGCTTTTAACTCAAAACCGTAAGCAAAGTCTATTTCTTTTTCTTTTAAAAATTTTTCTCGCTGAAGATCATTCATCAAAATAAAAGCTAAATTTTGGGTATCTTCAGGGCTAAGTAAATTTTCTTCTTCAAGTTTATATAATTCTCCGCTAATTCTTAAAATTGGTGGATGCCCAACAGAAATATGTAAATCAGAAGCGCCTTTTTCCCCTACCAAAGAAAGAAGTTTTTTTAAATATAATGAATAATTCATAGTTTTTATGCTTCTTCAGCTACTCTGGTTATTTCCTCAAATGAGGTAATCCCTTGAAGAACTTTTAAAATTCCATCTTCTTCCATTGTAATCATCCCCTGGGCTCTCGCTTCTTTTAAAATTTCGGCTTCACTGATTCTGCCACTGGTAATAATTTCGGATAATCCATCGGTCATAGTTAAAACTTCGAAAATTCCTAAGCGACCGCTATATCCTTTAAAATTACATTTTTTACAACCAACAGGTTCAAAAATAATTAAGGGTTCGGGAATTTTAATTTTCTTTTTTAAATTCTCCGGCAGATTGTTGATTTTCTTTAAAATTATTTCCTTTATTTTTTCTGAAGCTGTAATCTCTTTCTTACAAAAAGGACATAATACTCTGATTAATCTTTGACTAAATCCTAAAGTTAAAGTTGAGGGAATTAAAAATGGGGCTATTCCCATATCAATGAGACGGGGAATTATTCCCAAAGAATCGGAAGTATGTAAAGTTGAAAGAACTAAATGACCAGTTAAAGTAGCGTGAATTACTAAATTAGCCGTTTCTTCATCGCGAATCTCTCCCACCATAATAATATCAGGGTCTTGTCTTAAAATCTGTCGTAATCCTCTAGCAAACGTATAATCAATTTCTGGTTTTACCTGAGATTGATTTAGTCCGTTTAAGAAATATTCTATCGGGTCCTCAAGGGTAACAATATTAACTTCTTCAGTATTTAAAATTTGAAGAATTGAATAAAGAGTTGTTGTTTTTCCAGAACCAGTTGGTCCAGTAGCTAAAATCATTCCGGTAGGTTTTTCAATAGCTCTTTTTGCTAACTCAAAATCTCTTTCGTTTAATCCCAATTGGTCTAAAGGTTTAAGACCTTCTAAAGGATCGAGTACCCGAATAGCTGCTTTTTCTCCTAAAGAAGTGGGATAAGTAGAAACACGGAAATCAATATATTTTTCATTTATCTTAGCGGAAAAACGACCATCTTGAGGCAATCTTGTTTCGTCAATTTTAAGACCCGATAAAATTTTAATTCTGGCGATAATGGCTGGATGAACTTTTAAAGGTAAAACTAAACTTGAATGGAGAATGCCGTCTAGACGATAACGAATTTTTAAATTTTCTCGAGTTGGTTCAATATGAATATCGGAGGCCTTTCCTTCTATTGCCTGCCTTAAAATCACTGAAACCATTTTTATTATCGGCGCTTCTTCAACTAATCTTTCAAAAACTGGTCCCTCAACTCCTCTTGGTTTTTCTTCAATCTTTATTTCTTCTTCTAATCTTTCCATTACTTTTGTCATTTCCTCACTAGGAGTTTTGTATTTCTCTAAATATCTTTTAAAATCAGATAATTTAATTAAAAAAACCTTAAAAGATAATTTTTGTTGTCTAGCCAAAAACTTTAACGCCTCCTGGGCCTGGATATTTTCGGGATAAACCATGCCTATCTCTACTACCCCTTTTCTATCCTTTGAAAATGGGATGAGCTTATAATAAGAAACTGCATCTTTAGGAATTATTTTTAATATCTCGGGAGAAATTTCTTCAGGTAGTGTTTCTTTAAAAGGTATTTCTAAGACTTCACTTTTTAACTTAAATAAAAAATCTTCTGAAACAATTTTTTCTTTTAAAATCATTTCCTCAGTGGTTTCTCCAGTTTTTTTTAATTCTAGCCTTAAATCAGCCCCCCTTTTTTTGTCAAGAATTCCTTTTTTTGTTAACTCAAAAATTAAATCCATTTTAGATTTTTAATATGGCCTAAAAGGATTTTCTCGGCCAACTTTTTCAGGAAGAGAAATCTGCTCATAGGGTAAA
Organism: bacterium (Candidatus Gribaldobacteria) CG07_land_8_20_14_0_80_33_18; assembly: GCA_002779425.1. GTDB lineage: Bacteria > Patescibacteriota > Minisyncoccia > Minisyncoccales > CG1-02-41-26. The sequence goes on from PEWP01000006.1 coordinate 4,174, forward strand.
AATTCTTTAACTTCTGGCTTCTCAAGTATTTCATAATTAACTTTAATTTTTAAAATGGCTTCGGGAATAGATTTTGAAGGAATTATTGGTTTTAAAATCACTTCTCGTAATAAAATAATAAAAGCAGCGATTATTAAAAATAGAGTTAAATATTTAAAAATTTTATTTTCTTCTGGCATAGGTTTAATTATGAAATAATATAACGAGCATAGCGAGTGTTAATAAGAATAAATTTTTAATAATAAACTGTAAGATGGTAAAGTTTTAGGATCAGTTTTTAGTTCAATATTTTCAATCTCAATAAGGCGGGAAGATTGTTCGAGAGAATTAAGAAAATTTTTAAAGGAAGAATAATCGCCAACTACTGTAAGATTAAGAGAAGTTTCTGAAATTTTCTTTACTTCTTTCCCTTTTTTAATTGGAATTAAACTAATTTCTTTAATAATCATTCCGTTTTCCGAACTACTTTTTTCTAAATAAGCTAAAAAGGAAGACAAAATAAAACCTTTTGGTAATGCCTCATTTATTTTAGTTAATTCTTCTGGATGACTCTTTAATTTTTCTGAAACTTCTTCAATTTCTTTAAAATAATTTTTAAGCTGAGCTAAATTCTCATTTTCATTTTTAAGCTCTGTTTTCGCTGTAATCAATGATTTATATTGCGGCAGAATTAAATAGCAAAAAATAACAATGAACAGAAAGAATAAAATTGAAATAGAAATGCGTTTCATTTTTTAAAATATTTTTGAATCAGCAATAAAATTTAGAGTAAAATTAACCTTTCCATCTTTTTCAAAAGAAATTTGGGCTAAATTTAGTTCTTTAATATTCTCATTCTGGGAAAATATTTGCATTTGCTGGCCTAAAACCTCTAAACTTGCGGTTTGACCGATTAATTGAACTTGAGAATTTTTATTATTTAAAATTAGTTTTGTAAACCAGACATTTGGATGGGTTAAATTCTCTAAAATTTTAAAGAAATTAGAATTAATTTTATGAACTTCTAAAAGTTCGGAGAAATCTTTAATTTTATTAACTAAAGTTAAAGTTTCTTTTTCTAAAATTTCATTCTTGTCTTTTCTAATTTTAGTTATTTGCTCTTTTACCTTTTTGACCTCGGATTGAGCAGTAGAGATTTTTTGTTTTAAAATTAAACTCCCGAAAATTAAAACAATTGAAGCAATCAAAAATAAATAAAATAAAAAGTTCACAGTGGAAGAAATTTTTGGTTTTTCTTTGGGAATTAATTCCGCCATAAAATTATTCTTCTACTCCTCTTAAAGCCATTCCTAAGGCAATGCTAAAAGAAGGACCTAATTCTTTTAATCTTTCTTTTAAAAATTGAGGAGCGGAAATGTTTAAAAAGGGATTAGAAATTTCAATTTCTTTTTTAAGGAATGCTTTAAAATATTCTTTTAATCCGGGTAAAAATGCTGTTCCTCCTGCTAAAATTATATTTGTAATTTGTTTATTTTCGTTTTGATAAAAATTCTCGCAAATTCTTTGAATTTCAAGGCAAAATAAATTAATTTGTTTAGATAAAACTTGGAAAACCGGAAATTTTTTAGGGTCCAAACCGTAAGTTTCTTTAAGTTTTTCTGCTTCGCTAAATTCGATTTTTAAAGAATCAACTAATGCCTTTGTCAATTCTAATGAAGACATATCAACGCTATAACTCTCTTTTAAAATTCCATTATCTATTATACTTATTGTAGCTGATGTATAACCAATGTCAACTAAACAAAGTGTTTTTTGACTTTTCTTTCCCCAAATCGAAGCTCTAACTAACCAAAATATTTCCGCTTCTAATCCTTCTAATTTAAGTCCGGCTAAAGTTGCTATTCGTTGATATTGATTAATAACAGAATTAGGCACAGCCACTAATAATATCTTTAACTTTTTAACTCCTTTCATTTCTTCTTTGGTTTCGATTGCTTGCCAATCAAAAGTAACGTCAGAAAGAGGTATAGGAATATGATGCCGAGCCTCAAATTCTACTGCTTGAGGAATTTCACTTTCTGTCATTGGGGGAAGAGAAAAAGTGGTAAAAAAAGTAGAAAAATCAGGAATAGCTATAAATGCTCTTTTTTCTTTAATTTTTGTTTTTTTAATTAAAGCTTCCAATACCTCAGCAACTTCCTCGGATAAAAGAATAGGACTATCTTTACCAAAACTTCTAAAAGGAGAGGTAGTTTGAAAAGTATTTTGAAATTGGATATAATTTCCCAATTTCCTTTTTCTACCAATTTGCGTCAACTCTACAATTTTAATTGAGAAAGTCCCAATATCTATTCCTAAACAACTTTTAGAAAATAATCCCATAAGTTTAAATTGATGATATTATAATAATACAAAATTGTGAAAAAAATAAGAACAATGATAAAATTTATTTTTGATGTTCTTTTCCCTCCTTATTGTCTCGGTTGTAAAAAAGAAGGGAGTTGGCGCTGGCTTTGTGACGATTGTTTTTCAACAATTGAAATTTTAGAATATCAATATTGTCCTTTTTGTAAAATAAGATTAAGAACGTTTGAAAGAAGATGCCAACTCCATTCAAAAAAGAATCTCAATGGTCTTTATTTCGCTACTTCTTATGAAAATCTTTTAGTTAAAAATTTAATTCAAAAATTCAAATATCCGCCATTTCTAAAAGAACTCTCTCCTTCTTTAGCTTCTTTAATAATAGCACATTTTATTTTATTAGGAAAAGAAAAAATCTCTAAAATTTTTTCAAATTCGGTTTTCATTCCTGTTCCTTTATTTAAGTCACGGGAAAAATGGCGAGGGTTTAATCAAGCAGAAAAAATTGCTAAAATTCTCTCTGAATTTTTTAAAGTTCCTCTTTTAGAAAACAATCTCATAAAAATTAAAAAAACTCAACCTCAAGTTGAGCTTTCAAAAGAAAAACGAGAGGGAAATATTAAAGAAGCATTTATAATTAAAAATGAAAATTTAATCAAAGGGAAAAAAATATTTTTGATTGATGATGTTTTTACTACCGGCAGCACAATGGAAGAGTGCGCTCGTATCTTAAAAAAAGCCGGAACAAAAGAAGTTTTTGGAATTACAGTAGCCAGAGAATAAACGCGGAGGGGGTGAGATTCGAACTCACGAGGGCCTTCCGGCCCTAACGGTTTTCAAAACCGCTTGGGATAACCGCTCCCGACCCCTCCCAGAAAAGCGGTGGGTGCAGGATTCGAACCTGCGCGGGATTTTTTAGGTCCCCGGAGTTTAGCAAACTCCTGCTTTAAACCACTCAGCCAACCCACCAAAAGACTCTTTAAAAAACTGTTTGGCTTCGTGGTTCCTGGCCAGCTTTTGCTGGCCGTTCTTGAAGAACCCACTCAGCCAACCCTTCAAGTCAACCCATTGATTTTTCCAATTTTATCACAAAAATTTTTAAAATCAATCTTGATTTAGAAAAAAAAATATGATACTAAATTAGATATCTTGTCCCCATAGCTTAACGGATAAAGCGCAGCCCTGCGGAGGCTGAAATGGAAGTTCGATTCTTCCTGGGGACACAAAAAATATTAAAGCCCTTCGCAGAAAAAGCTTACATGAAGGTGATTGCCTTCAATTAACTTACCAAGGTCTCCAGCCACTAGACCTGAAGTTGGTGTTCTCCAAGGATAATATTTTTTCGAGTCGTCCACACTTAAATTCTTTGCTATTTCCCAAGCGCAGGAACTTGTTAAATTATTTAATAAGGCTATTTTCGCTAATGTTGCATCATCAAAGTTATTAATTTCTTCCCTATCCTCGCTTTTACAAGGAATCTCCGAACAAATTAATTCTCGAACTTGATCAGCATACGCCTTTAGATTTACTTTTACCCATTCTGGTAATGCTAATGCGCTATAACCGAAATCAACTGCTAAAGCGCCTGTTGTCCCGCTTGTTCCGCCGTAATGGCAAGAATGTTGTTCATGCGAACAAGTAGTATTACATTTGTTTCGCCAATTATTTTCTCCTCGCATATAATTACATATTTCATAGTCATTATCAAAAGTGAAAATACTGCCCAGTCTGCCACCACTATATTTTTTACCCTTTACGTAATGGGGTTCTTCTATTTTTTCTTTTACACAGTTTATTAAAGCAGTTAAACGGTCATCGGTTTTTCTCGGATAAGGAACATTATGACATTCAGCTAAACGCTTCCAATTTAAACTCTGACATAAGGCATTGTTTGAACAAGGAATTTCTTCTCCTCCTGACGGTGTAGGTATTGGTCCAATAACTGGTGGAGATGGCAAGGGAGCAGGACGAAGTTCAATTGGACAACTTATTGTAAACCAACTAGAGCCGGGTTTAGCCCACTGATTCAAAGTTGTCCATTCAGCTACTCCATCAGCTACTCCAAAAGTAGCTAAAACAAGCCCGATAATTAAATAAGAACCGTAAATTATCACTAAACCTATTAAAATTGATTTAAAGGATTCTTTTGCTTTTTTTAAAAGAGCTGGTCCTCCTTTCTCGCCAGGAGGAAGAATTTCAGTTTGAGAAATATGAGAAATTATAAAAAGGATGCCAGTAATAACTGTCATTAAAACAGCCAGGGAAGGAATAATCCAAGTTAAAATAAAACTGACAATATTATTAAAAACAACAAAAAAATGGCAGAATTGGCAATGGAGATAAATTTTATTGGTGGCTGAACCGGGAACAATATCTTTGTCGCAAGTTTCATCTATCTCTCTTGCTTCTGCCGCCGGTGTTGTAGTAACACAGCCACAAGGAACTAAACCTTCGTATTCTATTTTAAATTTAGTAGAATTATGTTGGGCTTGATAACTCCCGGCCAAAACCAACAAAGGGAAAACATTTAAAAATAAAACTACGAAAAGGAAAGTTTTTATTTTTTTCCGCCAGCTGGCGGATTGAAAAGTTGAGTTTAACATTTATTCTTCATATAATTCTACAATACAAACTTTTAATTCACAATGGACATTAATACTTCTATTGAACAAATAGAAAGAGTGGGGCCCATATATCTTAAAAGATTAAAAAAATTAGGAATTAACACTATTTCTGATTTGATTTTTCATTTCCCTTCTCACTATGAAGATTTTTCAAATATTATTCCAATTTTACAAGTTAAATTAAATGAGACCTCTTGTCTTCAAGGAGAAATTTTAGAGATAAAAAATACCAGGACCTGGAAAAAGAAAATGTTTCTCACCCAAGCAATTGTTCAGGATAAAAGCGGAGCAATTAAAATTATTTGGTTTAATCAGCCGTATTTAACAAAAATTTTAAAGAGCGGCGATAAAGTATGTCTGGCAGGAAAAATTGTTTTAGGAAAAAGCGGTCTTTATTTATCCAACCCAATTTATGAAAAACTTCCTCCCTCATCTGATATAAAATATTTTAGAACCGACTTTATCCATACCGGTCGAATTGTTCCGGTTTATCCGGAAACCGAAGGTCTTTCTTCGCGATGGTTAAGAATGATTTTGAAACCGATTTTAGAAAGATTGCGATATAAAATTCCAGAAACTTTACCGGAAAAAATAAGAAAAGAAAATGAACTTTTAGGCATTTCTGAGGCAATCTGGCAGGTTCATTTTCCCAACTCAAAAAAATTAGCCGAGAAAGCAAAAGAACGTTTTGCTTTTGAAGAACTTTTTTTAATTGAACTTTCTGTTCTAAAAGAAAGATTAAAACTTAAAAAAGAAAAGGCGATTCCTATTTCTTTTAATCTTGAATTAACCCAGAAATTTGTTAATTCTTTGCCATTTAAATTAACCAACGCCCAAAAAAAATGCGCCTGGCAAATTTTAAAGGATTTAGAAAAATCGAGGCCAATGTCGCGACTGCTGGAAGGAGATGTTGGTTCAGGAAAAACTGTGGTCGCGGTGATTACTGCCTTAAATGTAGTTAAAGCCAATGGACAGGTTGTCTTTATGGCGCCAACTGAAATTTTAGCCAAACAACATTTTAATGAAGTCAGAAAACTCCTTTCTCCTTTTAAAATAAAAATTGCCCTTTTAACTTCGAAAGAAGATAAAATCACTTCTTTAAAATTAAAAGGGGAAATTTTAGAAATATCTCAAAATAAACTTTTGGAAAAAACGAGAAAAGGAGAAATTGATATTCTTATTGGCACCCACTCTCTTATTCAAGATAAAGTAAAATTCTTTAAATTAGCTTTAGTGATTATTGATGAACAACATCGTTTTGGAGTCGGACAACGAGCAAAACTCGTTGCCCGTGGAACTGACGCAGAAAGAAAAATTCCTCATTTACTTTCAATGACTGCTACTCCTATCCCTCGAACTTTGGCTCTCACTATTTATGGTGATTTAGATATTTCTATTTTAGATGAAATGCCAAAAGGGAGAAAAAAAATTGAAACAAAAATTGTCTCTCCGGAAAAGAGAAAAGAAACCTATGAATTTATAAGAAAAGAAGTAAAAAATGGTAAAGGTGTCTTTGTAATTTGTCCAAGAATAGAACCCGCCAAAAATAATAATGGCGGGGAAGATGTCTTAGGTTGGGCGGAAGTAAAAGCGGTAAAAGAAGAATATGAGAAATTAAAAAAAGAGGTATTTCCTGATTTAAAAATTGGAATGCTTTATGGAAAAATGAAAGCAAAGGAAAAAGAAAAAATAATGGAACAATTCAAAAAGGGAAAACTTGATATTTTAGTTTCAACCTCAGTAGTAGAAGTTGGAATCGATGTTCCTCGGGCGACCATAATGATGATTGAAGGAGCAGAAAGATTTGGTTTGGCCCAACTTTATCAATTAAAAGGAAGAGTGGGTCGCTCCCTTTTCCAATCTTATTGCTTTCTTTTCACTGATTTAAAATCGAGAAAAATCCAGCGTCGTCTTCGGGCTTTAATTGATTCCGAAGATAGTTTTAAACTTGCTCAAAAAGATTTGGGAATTAGAGGTCCGGGAACACTTGAAGGAATAAAACAATGGGGAGTACCAGATTTAGCTATGGAAAATCTTAAAAATATCTCTTTAGTAGAAAAAGTGAGAGAAACGGCTAAAGAACTACTGATGGAATCACCGGAACTTTTAAAATATCCTCTTCTCCTAGAAAAATTAAAAACCTTTCAACGAAAAATCCACTTCGAATGAGCTTTTTAGATTTTTAGTTTTTTAGCTTTTTAGCCCTTCCCTTTGGTGTACACCAAAACCCCATATATTTACCAAACATCAATCGAATTGAAGCATCAAGAGCAGGGAAAGCGCCAAAAACAACTAAAGTCAGAGGTAAAAATAACCATTGAATGTTCATTGTAAAACTTTTAAACCAAGAAATATGACGAGGTTTTGGTGGGAGAAAAAAAGCAGAAGTAATTGTTCCGCAAACCATTCCAAACATACCAATGGTTAAAATTCTACCAGTTAAACGAGGTAAATTATAAGAAAGTAAACTAATTTTAAATTCTTCTCCTCCTACCAACCAAGGAAGCCATCCTAAAAATAAAATTAAAAGAGACATACAAGCCCAAGACCAAAAACCATACGATAAAATAAGGGAATAAAAAAATTTTTTCCATTGATAAATCTTTTTATTCTTTAAAAAACCAAGAAAAATATAAGGAATTTCAGTACAGCCCCAAGCCCATCTTCGCTGTTGTTTGTATTGATTAATTAAAGTTCTCATTAAAGTAAGAGCAGTTACAACATCCATTGAGACCGGATAATACAAGGGGACAACTTGATAATCTCCATTAAAATAAAAAAATGATTTCCAGAAAATTCGTGAATCATCCGAAACAACATTTTTGGGATAACCGATTTTAATAAAAGCTTCAAATGGCATAGAATGGGAAGAATAAGTTACTAGTTGTTCTGGCCTTTCTTGTTGAATCATCTGCCAAAAAGTATTAGAAACAGAAATTATTCTTGTTAAACTTGGCGCCTCCCAAATATTATTATTATAAACAGGTATAGGTTGAAAACTTGATTTTAAAGGATTTTTACAAGTTAAATAATTATAAGTTAAAACAGCGAAATATTGGGGATAGACGCGAGTATCAATGTCAAAAATTGAAACAATCACATTTTGATAAGAAATTTTTTCTTTATCAATAATCTCTTTTTTTGCTATTTCCCCAGCGTAAGCGGTATTGGCGCCTTTTCCAGCAATCTCTCCTTCAAGATTTTTTGGATGAAAAATAATTTTAAGTCGGTAAAAAGAATTGTCATATTTTTGTTTAATAGTTTTGGCTACTTTTTTCACTTCTTCCCCTCCCTTTTCTTCCACAGCTAATATAACCATTAACTTCTCTTTTGGATAATCGCAATTTTTCAAGGCAGAAAATGTTTCATTAACTATCCCTACTTCTTCTTTATACATTGGTAAAATTATTAAGTGGAAAATGTTTTGCCAATTTTTTATTTTTTTAAGTTTAGCTAAGAAATTAATCTTAAGATTTTTTCTTACTTTTAAAAGGCAAATTATTTGATGGTAAGAAAGGTAGCCAGTGTTAAAAACAAAAAAAAGGGTAAATAAAATTATAAAAATCGCTACCCAAACTGGTCTAAAAAAGGAAAAGAGAAAAGCAAAAATTAAAGTAATTAAATTTAAAAAACCGGGCAAAAGTTCCAAAGAGCGATAAATTTTTCTCTCTTTTGGATTTTCAATCTCCGACGCCCGGTCACCATAATTTATATAATCGCGTTCCATAAAATATTAAAGAATAAATCTAATTAATATATGGTGACCCTACGGGGAGTCGAACCCCGGTTTTCAGGATGAAAACCTGATGTCCTAACCACTAGACGATAGGGTCATTTAATTATTTTAGTTAAATAAATATTGTATCAGAAAAATTGAAAAAAACAACATTCCTATATAATATATAATATATAACATATAACATGGAACAAAAAAAATCATTGATTATCCTTGGTATTGATACATCCTGCGATGATACTTGTATAGCCATCTTAAAAGTCAAAAATTTTGATATTCTTTCTAATATTGTTTCTTCCCAAGTTAAGCTCCATAAAAAATATGGGGGAGTTTGGCCCTATTTAGCTAAACGAGAACATCAAAAAAATCTACCAATTGTTTTTAAAGAAGCTCTTCGACAAGCTCAGGGTAAACAAAAATTTGAAAAACCAAACTTAATTGCAGTTACGGTGGGACCTGGATTGGAACCCTGTTTGTGGACTGGAGTGAATTTTGCTAAAGAATTGGCTCAAAAATTAAATTTACCAATAATTCCGGTCAATCACATTGAAGCACATATCTTATCTAACTTTGTTAACAAAAAACTACAAACTATAAACTATAAAATAAAAACTAATTTATTTCCGGCTCTTTGCTTGGTTGTTTCCGGTGGCCATACTCAATTAATTTTAATGAAAAAAGTTGGGAAATATAAAATAATAGGTGAAACAAGAGATGATGCCGCTGGAGAATGTTTTGATAAAACAGCAAGAATTTTAGGATTGGGCTATCCTGGTGGTCCAGCAATAGAAGCCGAAGCGGCGAAACTAAAAACTAAAAACTATCAACTAATAACTAATTTGCCCCGACCGATGATTCGTCAAAAAAATTATGACTTTTCTTTTTCTGGATTAAAAACTGCAGTTCTCTATGACTTTAAAAATAAACCAAGAAATGTTAGAACTTCCAAAAAATATAAAATTGAGATGGCAAAGGAAATTCAGCAGGCAGTTATCGATGTTCTAATAAAAAAGACAATTAAAGCAGCAAAAGATTTTAATGCCAGAAGTATAATTTTAGGTGGCGGAGTCACTGCCAATCAAGAATTAAGAAAACAATTCAACTATAAACTAAAAACTATAAATTATAAACTAAATCTTTTGGTTCCTTCAAAAAATTTATGTACTGACAACGCAAGTATGGTAACAATGAGTGGTTATTTCAATCGAAAAAAAGCAACTACATTTGAAAATATTTCAGTTAATGCTAATCTAAAAATATGAGAATGGAAAAAGCTTACGACTCAAAAGAAGTTGAAGATAAAATTTATAATTTTTGGGAAAAAAGCGGTTTTTTTAATCCTGATAAATTGCCGAGAAAAAATGACCTCCGGTCGAAGAAAAAGACCTATACAATTGTCATTCCCCCACCAAACATTACTGGCTCATTACATATGGGGCATGCCCTAAACGCTATCGTTCAGGATATTTTAATTAGAAAAAAAAGGATGGAAGGGTATAAAACTCTTTGGCTGCCGGGAACTGACCATGCAGGAATTGCCACTCAAAATGTAATAGAAAAAGAGTTAAAAAAAGAAGGGAAAACTCGTTTTGATTTAGGAAAGGAAAAATTTATTGAAAGAGTTTGGCAGTGGAAAGAAAAATATGGAAATACTATCTTAAATCAATTTAAAAAAATAGGGGCAAGCTGTGATTGGTCAAGAATTAAATTTACGATGGACAAGGATTACTCTCAGGCAGTAAAAACTGCTTTTTTACATTATTATGAAAGGGGTTGGATTTATCAAGGAGAACGGGTAATAAATTGGTGTCCGAGATGCCAAACGAGTTTGTCAGATTTGGAATTAGAATATAAAGAAAAAAAAGGACATTTATGGTACATCAAATATCCTTTAGTTAAAAATTCCAAACTACCTGCCCGCCACTCGCCTGCGCTCGAGGCGCTGGCAGGCGGGCAAACTACAAACTACATTGTGGTGGCGACGACGAGGCCGGAGACAATGTTGGGAGATACGGCAGTGGCTGTAAATCCTCATGATGGCCGGTATAAAAATTTAGTTGGCAAAAAGGTGATTTTACCATTAGTTAATAAAACTATTCCGATTATCGCTGATAGGTTGATTGATATAAAATTTGGTACCGGTGTTTTAAAGGTAACTCCAGGCCATGATTTGGTTGACTATGAAATTGCTCAAAGACATAATCTTGAAATGATAAAAATTATAGGGGAAGATGGGAAAATTACAAAAAATGCTCCAATTCAATATCAAAACCTTAAAACAAGCGAGGCACAAGAAAAAATAGTAGAGGATTTAAAAAAAATAAATCTCTTAGAAAAAATTGAAGAATATACTCATAAAGTTCCTTATTGTTATAGATGCAACAGTAGAATTGAATCGATTCCTTCACGCCAATGGTTTTTAAAAATGGAGAGGTTGGCAAAAATTGCCGAAGGAATTGTTAAAAAAGGAAAGATTAAATTTTATCCGAAAAGATTTGAAAAAGGTTATTTTGATTGGCTTAAAAATATTAGAGATTGGTGTATATCTCGGCAAATCTGGTGGGGACACCAGCTTCCTATTTGGTACTGTGAAAATTCAGAACAAAAAATAAAAAATACTACTTCTAAGATGGGCTTTGCCGGCGACGTAGTACCACAAGTTTTTGATAATAAAACCCGCACTTATCGATTACGCGATCATGGTCTGAAAATTGGAAATAAGGTTGCTTTTGAAAATAGTATTACCGGAGAAATTTTTGGGACAGCGACAATAACGGAAGTCCAAAAAACAACTGTCGGCAGAATCGATCTCAAAGATAAAAAACACTGGAAAACATATAATAGATTAGAAGAATTAATCGCTGCCTTTAAACGGCATTATCCTGAAAAAGAAATAAATACTAATACGTCTGCCTGGATTTATACTTATAAGTTTGATGCAAGTTGTCCCTCTATTGTTAATGAATATCCACCCAAAAAATGTTCCACTTGTGGTTGTAAAAAATTAAAACAAGCAAAGGATGTTTTAGATACTTGGTTTTCTGCTGCTTTATGGCCATTTGCCGTTTTTGGTTGGCCACTCAAAAAAAATGATTTAGAAAGATTCTATCCGACCGATGTTCTTTCCACGGCCAGAGATATTATCAATTTATGGGTGGCAAGAATGATATTTTCTGGTATGGAATTGATGGAAAAAATTCCTTTTAAAGTCGTTTATATTCATCCTACAGTTTTAACTAAAGAAGGAAAAAGAATGTCAAAATCATTAGGAACAGGAACTGATCCCTTGGAGCTTATTGAAAAATATGGAGCTGATGCCACTCGGTTTGGCATTGCTTATCAAATTGGGAAAAATCAAGATATAAGGTTCACAGAAGAAAATATAATTATGGGAAAGAAGTTTTGTAATAAATTATGGAATGCAGCGCGGTTTGTTCTAATGAATAAACCGGGCTGGATTGACGCTGATTTTAGCGGATTTACGCGGATAAAAAATCTTATGCCTGCGGATAAAAAAATTCTTAAGACCTTAAATAAAACTATAAAAGCAGTGAATAAAAATTTAGAAAATTTCGAGTTTGGGAAAGCAGCCCAGACACTCTATCATTTTTTCTGGCATGAATTTTGCGACATTTACATTGAAAAATCAAAAAAACAACTACAAACTACAAACTCCAAACTACAAACTACAAAAATCTTGCTTTATGTGTTATTAACTTCTTTAAAACTCTTTCATCCTTTTATTCCTTTTATCACTGAAGAAATTTATCAAAATTTGCCCATCAAAAATAAAAAAACATGTTTAATGATTAAAAATTGGCCAATATGATTTTTCTTTATCTTTTTGGTTTTCTTCCCAGTATTATTTGGCTTTTGTTTTATTTAAGAAAAGATGTCCATCCGGAATCAAACTCAATGATTTTAAAGGTTTTCTTTTTAGGAATGGCTTTTGCTTTTTTAGCGATTATTCTGGAAATATTATTTAGAAAATTAAATTTTAAAAATCTGTCCTACGGATTTCTTTTAAACATTTTTATTGGTGGAGCGTTAATTGAAGAATATGTAAAATATTTAACTGTTAAGGTCTCTGTTTTGAAAAACTCGGAATTAGATGAACCAGTAGACCTGATGCTTTATATGATTATTTCTGCTTTGGGTTTCGCCGCTTTAGAGAATATTTTAAAAATAACCGAATTACATCCTTATTTAGAAATCGCCGATGTATTAGGAATTACCATCGTCCGTTTTATCAGCGCTACCTTTCTTCATGCTCTTTGTTCTGGTATTTTAGGATATTTTTTAGCTCTTTCTTTTTTTGACCTTAAAAATCGAAAAAAGTTATTCTTAATGGGATTAATAGGAACAGTGGGTTTACATGGTCTTTATAATTTGTCTATAATGAGAATAGAAGGATTTTTAAAAATTTATCTCATCATTCTTATTTTAATAATTTTAGCCATCTTTGTTTCTTTTGGCTTTAAGAAATTAAAAAGGTTGAAAAGTGTTTGTTTAATTTAATTTATAAAATTAAAAATAGCGGAGGCGCTCCGCAGAGCGCGGGAAATTCGCGAACGCAGTGAGCTGAATTTCCCAGTGGCCGCGTGTTAAATTAGAAAAATTTATGGAAATAGAAAATTCTAAAATAGGTCAATTAGTTATTGATGTTTATCAAACAAAATCTTATTTTGTTGTCCAAATCCCAATTGCCGGGGTAGAAGAAAAAGATTTAGAAGTAAAAGTTGAAAATAAGATTTTATTTATAAAAGGTAAAAGAGAAGAATCAGAGGAAGAAAAAAAAGAAGAAAAAGATTATCTTAAAAAAGAATGTTATTGGGGTCCTTTTTCCGCTGAAATAAGTTTACCGGAAGATGCCAATAATTCTCAAATTAAAGCCTCTTTTAAAAAGGGGGTTTTATTGATAAAAATTCCGAGAATAAAAAAAGAACCAGAAAAGAAAGTTACTATCGAAACCTAAAAAATCCCGACTATATCGGGATTTTTTAGTGCCGAGGGTGGGATTCGAACCCACAAAGCTTTCGCCATAGGATCCTAAATCCTACGTGTTTCCCAGTTTCACCACCTCGGCAAAGTTTAACGGCTGCCTAATCGCATTATGCCCTCTGTTACATTCCCATTACTGCCTGAACAATTATTGGTATTACTTTGGAAATAACAGCAATGGCAATACCAACTAAAGCCCAAACTATCCAATTTCTCCCTGTTCCCATTTTTTCCGGGTCTCCAGCTGCAGTCATTAAAAGAAATGCTCCAACTATAACAAATAAAACTGCCAAAACCATAGTGATAGTGAAGACATAATCCATTGCTGTATAAATCGGGTCAAGAACACAACAAATAGCTTGGTTTGGATCTGTTTCAAAATAAATCACCGAATCCTTCTTACAAGTAAATTCTTTTATTTTTATAGTGTGTCTTATTGTACATGAATTTGCCGGTTCTGCTGCTGTTTGGGCATTAACTAAAATTGGCGCAACAAAAACCAATAATAAACTTAATAAAACAATCGTTGATAAAACTTTTTTCATTTTTTTAATTATTTTTATATTTTTATGTTTTTAAGTTTTTAAGTATTTCGACCTTTAAAGAGTTATTTAACTCCTAAAACTCCTCTAATAATAGCAATTATTCCTTTAGCAAATAAGATAATAGCTAAACCAATACAGGCATAGATAATTATGTTTCTCCCAGTCGTAACCTTATTAGGGTCGCCTCCAGAACTCATAATCATCAGAGCGCCAATTACAATCATCAGCGGCGCTAAAGCTAAACCGACCCAAAAGATATAATTAACAATAGAATTAATAAGGTCTGGAATGTTCTCGTATTTAATAGGTGATTCTATTTTTACATCTGCTCTCGTTAAACCGGGGGTCATTAATATTATTAAAAGAAAAAGAAAAAATAAAATTGTTAAACTTTTTTTCATTTTCATAATTGGAACGAAGTGAAAATTATGGAATCAAGGTTCTGCGAGGCGCTCCGCAGAGCGCGGGAAATTCGCGAACGAAGCGAACTGAATTTCCCAGTGACCGAGCGAAACGAGCAGGTTCTTATTTTCTAAAGATTAATCCATAATGAAAATTACCGGCCTTGAATTTTTTTTCTAATTTTAAATTAAATTTTTCAGCGATTTTTTCTACTTCTTCAACTGAAATTCTTTTTCCTTTTGGCCCGAAAGTTATTTCGGACTCCCAATCAATAACCAAAATAATTCCCTTTGGTTTTAAAATCCTTTCTGCCTCTTTAAAAATTTGTTCATCATCTTCTGTTTGAAATAAAAGGTTAGTTATCAAAACCAAATCACAGGAAGAACTATAAATTTTTATACCATCTTTATCTTCAACGTCTGCCTGAATTGGCTGAATATTTGTAATTTTTTCCAGCGCTGCTTTGCTGATTAGAACAGAAAGGGGTTCTTCTTGAATATCTATAGCATAAACTTTGCCATCTTTCAATCTTTTAGCCAAAGGAATAGCCCAACCTCCGGAACCACAACCAAAATCAACGGCTGTCATTTCTGGCTTTAAATTAAGTTGCTCTAAAATTTTATCTGGATTAATAAAATCAGGCATAATTTATAGACAAACTGCTCCTACGATTTTATCGCCTTGTTCTAATTTCATTATTTTAACGCCGGAAGTTACCCGGGAAAGAATGGAAATAGAATTAATCGATGCTCTTATCACCTGCCCTTTCTGAGAAATCGCCATTAAATCTTTTTCTTCTTCAGTTAATACTTCAATAAAAACAATCGAACCAGTTTTAGCAGTAATCCTTGCTGTTTTTATTCCGGAACCACCTCTTCTTTGTAATCGATATTCACTGAGTTTTGTTCTCTTTCCATATCCTTTTTCCATAATCACCAACAGATAGTTTTGCGCTTTGAGTTTTGAGTTTTGAGTTTTGATTATGTCCATTCCTATCACTTCATCTCCCTTTCCTAGTTTTATTCCTCTTACTCCGGCTGCCGTTCTTCCCATATTTCTAATATCTTTTTCTTTAAATCTAATTGCTTTGCCATTTTTGCTAACTAAAATTATCTCTTCTCCTTGTTTTATTATTCTTGCTGATTTTAATTGGTCATCTTTTTCTAATCTTATAGCTATTAATCCTGATTTTCGAACATTTTCAAAAGCTGATAATTTTGTTTTTTTAATTATACCATTTTTGGTTACCATTACTAAATATTCTGCTTCTTCTTTAGTTTCGCTATCCTTTTTATTGTAAGAGATAAAATTTAAAATTTTTTCTTGCGGTGAAATTTCCAAGAAATTCAAAAGCCCCCTACCCTTTGAGATTCTTGTTCCTTCAGGAATTTCATAAACTGGCGTTTGAAAAACCTTCCCAGAATCGGTAAAGAAAAACAGATTATCTAAAGTATTGGCTAAAAGAAAATGGGTAATAAAATCTTCCTCTTTAATTTCCATTCCTATAATTCCTTTACCGCCTCGTTGTTGAATTTTATAGACAGCTGGTTTTACTCTTTTAATATAGCCATCTCGAGTTAAAAGAATTATTGTTTCCTCTTTAGTAATTAAATCTTCCTCCAGTATTTCACCCGGTTTGCCAGTAATTACTTTTGTTTTTCGAGCATCCGAATACTTTTCTTTCGTTTCTTTAATTTCTTTTTTAATAAGCTCTTTTATTTTTTGAACACTTTTTAAAATAGAAGTTAAAATTTTTATTTTTTCTTTTGTTTCTTTAAGCTCTGTTTCAATTTTTTCTCGTTCTAACTTGGCTAAAGAAGAAAGTTTCATTTCTAAAATTGCATTTGCTTGAATAGCAGTAAGCTTGAATCTTTTTTCTAATTTCTTTTGAGCATCGCTTCGGCTTTCTGATTTTTTAATTAAAGAAATAACCTCATCAATATTTCTTTGAGCTATGGCTAATCCCTCTAAAATATGTTCTCTTTCTTTCGCCTTTCTTAAATCAAAGTCGGTTCGTCTTCGAACTACTTCTTTTTTATGTTCTAAATATAAATTTAAAACCTCAGCGAGAGATAAAATCTTTGGCTGAATTCCATCAACTAATGCCAACATATTCAAATAAAAAATCTTCTGCAAATTAGTAAATTTATAAAGAACGTTTAAAGTTTTTTGAGGAGAAACGCCGGTTTTAAGGTCAATAGTAATTCTTATTCCTTCTTTATCCGATAAATCTTGGATATTTCTTATTCCTTCTATTCTTTTCTCCTCAACCAAGCGAGCCAACTGTTTTACCAACTCTGATTTTTGGACTTGAAAAGGAATTTCTGAAATAATAATTTGCTCACCTTTTGGTTTTTCAACAACTTCTGTTTTGCCCCGCATTAAAATTCCTCCTTTACCTTGAGAGTAAATGGTAATGATGTCTTTTTTGCCATAAATTATTCCGCCGGTTGGAAAATCAGGCCCTTGAATAAATTGAAAAAGGTCCTCGGTAGTGCTATCGGGATGGTCAATTAAATAAATTAAAGCATCACAAATCTCTGTTAAATTATGCGGTGGAATATTAGTGGCCATTCCTACCGCGATTCCTAAAGAACCATTTAAAAGTAATTGGGGTAAAGGCGAAGGTAAAACAATTGGCTCTTCTCTTGTCTCGTCATAATTTGGTCTAAAATCAACTGTATCTTTTTCAATATCTCTAAGTATCTCTTCACCGATTTTTGAAAGCCTGCATTCGGTATATCGATAAGCCGCAGCACTATCCCCATCGACACTGCCAAAATTTCCTTGGCCTTGAATTAAAGGGTATCTTAAGGAAAAATCTTGAGCCATTCTAACCAAGGCATCGTAAACTGCCACATCTCCATGGGGGTGATATTTTGCCAATACTCCCCCAATAACCGAAGCCGATTTTCTGAATTTAGCATCATGCCGCAGGCCTTCCTCTAACATCGCATACAAAATCCTCCGATGGACCGGCTTTAAACCATCTCTAACATCAGGAAGAGCCCGGGAAATAATAACACTCATTGCATAATCCAAATAACTCTCCTGCATTTCCTCAGTTATCTCTTTTAGCTTTATATAGCCAAGTTCTTTAGTTGGTTTGAT
>PEWP01000019.1 GCA_002779425.1 bacterium (Candidatus Gribaldobacteria) CG07_land_8_20_14_0_80_33_18
GCCAGAAATTTCTCTTAATCTTTGAATTATTTTTGGCAGAACTTTTAATAAATAATCAATATCTTTCTCTTTTGTCCATCTCCCTAAAGAAAGCCGCAAAGAGCCGTGAGCTTCTTGCGGCTTTAATCCAATTGCTAACAACACATGGCTTGGCTCCAGAACAGCTGAAGAACAGGCGGAACCGGTAGAAGCCGCAATACCCAAAAGGTCAAGTTGAATAACAATTGATTCTCCTTCAACTCCTTCAAACCAAAAATTACAAATATTTGGCAATCTTTTTATTAGAGGACCATTAAAATGAGAACCAGGAATTATTTTCAGAATTCTTTTTATTAATTTATTGCTTAAACGAGTTATTTTTTTGGCATCAAGTGTCATTTCTTTTTTAGCAATCTCAATTGCTTTGGCAAAACCAACAATTACCGGGATATTAATTGTTGAAGAACGCAAACCAAATTCATGACCACCTCCATGAAGCAACGGCGTTATTTTTGTTCCTTGTCTTACAAATAACATTCCTGCCCCTTTCGGTCCATATATTTTATGAGAGGAAACAGTCAATAAATCAACATTTAGTTTATTAACATCAATGGGAATTTTACCGAAACTCTGGCTAGCGTCAGTATGAAAGTAAACTCCTTTTTCTCTACAGATTTTCCCAATTTCAGAAATTGGTTCAATTGTCCCAATTTCATTGTTAGCGTGAATTATTGAAACTAATATCGTATCTTTTCTAATTGCTTTTTTAATATCGTCAGGATTAACTAAACCATATTTATCAATCTTTATCCTTGTTATCTTAAACCCCTGTGTTTCAAGCCATTTAGTGCTTTCCATAATACAGGGATGTTCAATAGAAGAAATAATAATATGGTTTCCCTTGGCTTTATTGGCAAATCCAATTCCTTTTAAAACTAAATTATTACTTTCTGTAGCTGAAGAAGTAAAAATTATTTCTTGGGGTTCGGCTTTAATGAATTTAGCAATTATTTCCCGGCTCTTTTCTAAAACTTCCTTTGCTTCTTGGCCCAAAAAGTGTAAAGACATTGTGTTGCCAAATTTATCCGAAAAATAAGGCAGCATTGTTTTAACAACTCTTGGGTCAACCGGGGTGGTAGCTGCATAATCTAAATATATCCTTTTCATATGAATCGAGCACATAACGGATTATGTGCTCCGATGAATTTAGTTTAGCAAAATAAAATAAAAAAATCGAGAATTGATTGAAAATTTAAAATTAAAAGATTATAATTCAAAAATAAAGGGCCTATGGTTTAGTGGGTTGAAAGCAAAAGTATTTGCTTTCAACGGGCGACTACAATAATGAATTAAAAATAGTAATCGCCCTGGAAGAACACGGCAATTTCACCCCGTTAGAAATAATGGGCTCATAGTAAAATGGCATTACGCGGCATTCGCATTGCCGAATTCCGGGTTCGACTCCCGGTGAGTCCACTGATAAATTTCTAACGGGGCAAGTTGCCGAGACGCCAGTTCGATTCTGGCTAGGTCCAATTAAATTCATGAATTCAAAAGAAATTGGTATTTTAGGGGAGAAAATTGCTGAAAAATATTTAAAGGAAAAAGGATATAAAATTTTGGAAAAAAATTTTAAAAGAAAATGGGGAGAAATTGATATTGTCGCCAAAAAGAAAAACAAACTTATCTTTTTTGAAGTAAAAACTCTTCAACAAACTCCAGACGAAATATTTTTACCAGAAGATGAAGTTGATTTTAAAAAGAAAAAACAGTTAAGGAAAATAACTCAAATTTATCTTTCGGAAAAGAAAATTCCTTTAGAAAGCGATTATCAAATTGACATTTTAGCAATTCGTCTCCCGCCTCGGGCGGGATTATCTAAAATGAAAATCGAGCATTTTGAAAATGCGATTGAGGATACTTTTTGAAGGTAAAAGTTACGGGGTTGATTTTTCTTTATTTTTTTGCTATTAAAAAATAGATGGACTTAAAAGTTTTTACTTCAGCAATAATGGAAATTGCCGAAAACAAAGGAATGTCTCAAGAAAAAGTCATTGAGATTATTTCCGAGGCAATTGCTGCTGCTTACAAAAAAGATTACGGAAAGAAAAAACAAAAAATTGTAGCCGAACTTAATCCAAAAACTGGCGAAGTTTCTTTTTGGCAACTGAAATTAGTGGTTGATAAAACCATGATTTTTTCAGAGGAAGAATTAAAAAAACTGAAAGAGAAAGAGGTTGCCTTAGAAACATTGGAAGAAAAAGAAGGGGGAAAAGGGAAAATTCGCTTTAATCCTGAACGTCATATAATGTTTGAAGAGGCAAAGAAAATTAACAAAAGCATAAAACCGGAAGAAGAATTAAAAATCCCTTTAAAAACAGAAAAAGAATACGGAAGAATTGCCGCCCAGACAGCTAAACAAGTAATTTTACAAAAAATTAAGGAAGCAGAAAGAGAAGAAATTTTAAAAGAATATAAATCAAAAGAGGGAGAAATTGTTTCTGGAATTGTTCAGCGGATAGAACCAACTGCTATATTTTTAGATATTGGCAAAACCTCGGGAATTTTACTAAAAGCAGAACAAGTGCCCAATGAATTTTATCGTCCGGGTCAACGATTAAAACTTTATTTATTAAAAGTAGAAGAAACCCCAAAAGGACCGATGGTTTTTTTATCCCGCGCTTATCCAAAATTAATTTCGAAACTTTTTGAATTAGAAGTGCCAGAAATCTCTGCTGGCCAAGTGGTAATTAAATCAATCGCCCGGGAAGCCGGTTCCCGCTCAAAAATAGCAGTAACTGCAACTGAGGAAGGAATTGACCCAATTGGTTCAATGGTTGGTCAACGGGGAACAAGAATTTTAGCAGTAATCAATGAATTGGGTGGTGAAAAAATTGATGTTATTGAGTGGGATGAAGAATCAACCAAATATCTCGCTAATGCTCTATCGCCGGCAAAAGTTTTAGAGGTAAAAGTTTTAGAAAAAAACAAAGCGGAAGCTTTAGTGCCGCCTGACCAAATTTCTTTAGCTATTGGTAAAAATGGCCAAAATGTAAGATTGGCAGCAAAACTTACTGGTTGGCGAATTGATGTAAAACCAGCAGAACAAACTACTCAACAAACAGAAGCAGAAAAATAAAAGCATGCTCTCAAAAATTTATTCTGCCACTATTTTAGGTTTATCTCCGCAGTTAATTGAAATAGAAACGGCAGTTAACAAAGGATTGCGTTCTTTCAATATCGTAGGTCTGGCTGATAAATCAATAGAGGAATCAAAAGAAAGAATTGGAATGGCGATTAAAAGTATTAATCTTTCGCCGCCTCACCGTCAATCTCAAAAAGTAGTGGTTAATCTTGTCCCGGCGGATTTAAAAAAAGAGGGGACTTTTTTTGATTTAGCTATCGCTTTAGGTTATCTTTTATCTTCAGGCCAAACTAAATTCAATCCGGAAGGGAAAATTATTATTGGCGAATTAACTTTAGACGGAACTCTAAAACCAATAAAGGGCGCTCTCTCCTTTGCTTTTTTAGCCAAGGAACTTGGTTTTAAAGAAATAATTTTACCAAAAGAAAACGCGGCGGAGGCAGCCCTGGTCAATTCGGAAAATAGAGAAGATTTATTACCTCAAGAAGTAAAAGTTATTGGAGTTTCTAATTTAAAAGAAGCTATCGCTTATCTAGAAGGGAGGAGGGAAATGGAAAGTTTTAAGCTAAATTTAGAAAATTTATTAAATGAAAAACAAAATTTTGAAATAGATTTTAGTTGGATAAAAGGCCAAAATTATGCCAAAAGAGCGCTAGAAATTTCAGCGGCTGGAGGGCACAATCTTTTAATGCAGGGTCCGCCAGGGACAGGTAAAACATTATTGGCAAAATCAATGATTTCTATTTTGCCGAAATTAAGTTTTGAAGAATCATTAGAACTTACAAAAATCTATTCCGGTGTTGGCTTGTTCCAAAATAAATTGTTAATAACCAGACCCTTTCGTAATCCCCATCATAGTTCTTCAGAAACAGCCATTTTAGGAGGAGGGAATCCATTAAAAATTGGTGAAATTACTTTAGCTCATCGCGGTGTATTATTTTTAGACGAATTCCCGGAATTCCATCGTGACGTTTTGGAATCTCTTCGCCAACCAATGGAAGAAGGTAAAATTACTATCTCTCGTTCAAAATATTCTTTTACTTTTCCTTCTCAATTTAGTTTAATTGCCTCGGCCAATCCCTGTCCCTGCGGTTTTTTGAATGACCCGGAAAGAGAATGTGTTTGTACAAATTCTCAAATTGGTAGCTATCGCCGGAAACTTTCCGGTCCAATTATCGATAGAATAGATATTTTTATTGATGTCCCTTCTTTAAAATATAAAGAATTAATTTCTCCTGATAATGAAAATCAAACTGATGAAATTAGAAAAAGAGTAGAAAAGGCAAGAAAAATTCAAAGGGAGAGATTTAAAAATGAGGGAATTTTAACAAATTCTGAAATGAAAGTTCCTCAAATAAAAAAATACTGTTCAATTCCGCCAGCCGCCAAAGGTATTTTGGAAAAATATGTTAATTCTTCAAAATTATCAGCTCGAGGATACCATCGGGTTTTAAAAGTAGCGACAACTATTGCTGATTTAGAAGGAAAACAAAATATTTCTTTAGAGAATATCAGCGAAGCATTGATATATCGATTGAGAGAAAAAGATTAATAACCCTACCTAATTCCCAATTAAGGAGCGAGGATATCCTTGCTGAAGGGAGCATTGCGCAGTCCCGCTTAAGATAAACTATATATTATCTTTTAAATCTGTAAGGCGGGACGAGCAATAGCAGCGGCTGGAAATAATCTTTGTCTTTTCCCTTTAGCCGACTGCGTGCTCCCTGAAGCAAGGTATATCCGAGTAACTACTTAGCGCCCCATTTTAAAAGAGTTCCGACGGGATATTTGCTTAGAAAATTTTGAGCATTCCTAACTTCAAAATGTAAATGACAACCAGTTGTCCTACCAGTATTTCCCATAAAACCAATAATCTCGCCGGAATTAACTTTTTGTCCTGGTTCAACTCTTATTATAGATAAGTGATAATAGACTGTAATTACTCCATTAAGATGTAAAATTGTTAGATAATTCCCCGCCCCCATATTCCAACCAGATTTAACCTTTAAAACCGTGCCACCGGCCGGCGCTATTACCAAACTTCCGCATTCATTGGCAATATCAATAGCATTAAACAAATGAAGTCCCTGGCTAATTATTCCTTCACAAGGATAGGTAAAATAAGAATCAGCTATTGGAATCAAAGGAGTTTGAGAAGAAACTGGAGGCATTTTTCCTCCCGGGATAATTAAAATGTCTCCTTGAAAAATATCGTCTTGATTCTCTAATTCGTTAAAAGCCACAATCTCATTCAATTTTGCTTTATAATTTTTAGCAATTTCACTTAAAGTATCTCCTTTCTTTACGGTATAAAGCACTCCGGAAACTGGAAGAATAATCAATTCTTGTCCGGCTGTTATTTTAGAATTTTTACTTAAATCATTTGCCCACAACAATGTTTCAACACTAATGTTAAATTTCTTGGCAATAGATTGAATGGTATCTCCTTTTTCAACAATATATTCTATTATTTCTTTGCTAATTTCTGCTGGTTCATTAAAATCTCCTAAAGTTCCTAAAACTTTAGGAGAAACAATCCAGAGAGGGGAATTAGCTATTAAACTATTTTCATTAATTATATTTAATTCCGGCGTCTCGAAATTTAAGTCTGAATTACTTTTTAAATAATGGGTTTCTGCTAAAACGCTTTCTTTTAAAAAAGAAAAGTGAAGCGCTTCTTTTTGAAGTAAAAAAATTGTTAAAAAGAGCGCTAAACCAAAAAAAACTAACCCAAAAAAGAAAAAGGGGGATTTTATAAATCTCCTCAATTTTTTTCTAATTTCTTCAATTTTAAAATTTTTAGGAATAGATTTAATTTGAAATAACCTATCTCTTTCATTATAAGATACTAAATCCTCCTGTCAAGTAAATAGCTGTTTAAACTAATTATTATTGTTATAATAAATTAAAAATGGAATTAACCTCTAAAAAATTTATCAGGTCTCTTCTTAAAAAAAATGAAATAGGGGCCCGCGAAAACGGGAGGGTGGTGGGTGGGTGGCGTCCTTCAAAAGGACTGGGGCAAAATTTTTTGGTCTCAAAAGAAATATTGAAAAAAATTATAAAAGCAGCTGAACTTAAATCTTCTGACATTGTTTTAGAAATCGGGCCAGGAATTGGAACTTTAACTTATGAATTAGCCAAAAGAGTAAAAAAAGTTATCGCAATTGAAAAAGACCCAAATTTGGTAAGAATCTTGAATAATGAATTAAGAATAATGGAAATAAAAAACGTTAAGATTATTCAAGACGATATCCTAAAAATTCATAATTCAAAATTCATGATTCATAATTCATATAAGGTGGTGGCTAATCTACCTTATTATATTACTTCTCCAGTAATCCGAAAATTTTTGGAAACAGAAAATAAACCAAAACTAATGGTTTTAATGGTCCAAAAAGAAGTTAGCCAAAGAATTTGCCCGCCTGCGCGGGCAGGCGCCAAACGTAAAATGAATTTATTGGCAGTTTCAGTCCAATTTTATTCAAAACCAGAAATTATTTCTTTTGTCTCAAAAAAATCTTTCTGGCCTTCTCCTAAAGTTGATAGCGCGATTCTCCAAATCGCGCCGCTGATTAATGCTGATAAAAAGCTGATTAATGCTGATTTATTTTTCAAAGTTGTAAAGGCGGGTTTTTCGCAACCGAGAAAACAACTGCTCAATAATTTTTCCAAAGGGAAATTTAAAAATTTTACACGAGAGAAAATTAAAAATTGGCTTTTAGTCAATGGAATAAAGCCGGAACAAAGGGCAGAAAATTTAAGTTTAAAAGATTGGCTTAATTTAACTCGTTCCTTGCCTCTTGACGTTTAAAATTATATAATAAATTAATAAAAAATTTTTATGACATCCTTGTTTGCTAAAATAATAGAAATCCCAATGGGAGTTATATTGCAGCCAATACTTTTCTTGGGCGAAGGATTTTTAGGATTAGCAAATGCTCTTTTAACTTGGGTGGTAAATATTTCTCTTTCTGGCGATTGGGCTTTAACTAGTCCGGCTAAAAATGAGTTAATTAACGTCGGTTGGACCCTAACCCGAGATTTAGCCAATATTGGGATTGTTTTAGGTTTAGTTTTTATTGGTTTAGGGACTGCTCTCCGTTTAACAGAATTTAAAACTCAAAAGGCTTTTGTCTGGCTTTTAATAATCGCTCTTTTTATTAATTTTACTCCTTTAATTTGCGGGTTAATTGTTGATGCTTCCAATATCTTAATGAAATTCTTTTTGCCAACAGGGGTATCAAGCGAAATAGGTGAAACATTTCTTGAAAAAGTTTTCCGAGCTCATATGGGGGGATTACTGGAAATGTTTGCTGGCAAAGTTGCTTTTGCCAGTATATTTAAATTTTTGGTTTTAATTGCCATTGGGTTTATTGGCGGTTTCGCTTTAATTCTCTTTGCTGCCTTATTTTTATTAAGAATGGTAGCTATCCCTATCTTGGTAATTCTTTCTCCAATTGCCTTTTTCTGTTATATCTTTGACCAAACTAAAAAATATTTTGAAATGTGGTGGAATCAACTTTTACAATGGTCTCTTATCGGAGCAGTAGGCGGATTTTTCCTTTACTTAACCCATCATTGTTTAAGAGTTATTGAAAAAACTCCTTTAATTTGGCAGCGAGCTGTCCCAACCGGCGCCATTGGTTCCGAAGCTGCTGTTTTTTTGGGAACAGTATCAAGCTATTTTGTGGTTTTAGCTTTTTTGGTTATTGGTTTATTGGCTACTTTTCAATTCAGTCCCATGGGCGCAAAGGAGCTTACAGCTTGGGCTAAAACCAAGGGTAAATCCGCTCTTTGGGCAGGAAGCAAAGGAATAGGTAATATTTTAAGAGGTGCTACCACTGGAATGTATAAAGGAACAGTAAAAGGGGTAAGCGAAGGAAAAGGGGGGTGGGGAAAAACCCTTGGGGGATTAAAAGGATTTGGCATGGGCGCGCTTCGAGGTGGATGGACAACTGAAGGCCAGGAGGAAGGAAAAACTTCTACAGTAGAAATGGCTACCAAAGGAAGGGAAATGCTTGAAAAGATGCACCTTATACCAATAGGTAGTACTGAGAGTTACCAACAAAAAGCTGTCGCAGCGGAGGCGGCCAAATCCAAAGCTCTATCAACTGACACACTTATCAAAGGCGCCGAGACCTACGCTAATACTATTAAAGGAAAAGGAATGCTTTCTAACTTAATACAGAGAGGTGAACTACCCTCATCGCTTATTTCTCAGACAACTAAAGCAATAAATCAAGAATGGTTACCGAAAAAACCTTTCCTAGAGAAATATCCCCATGCGGCTGATCAACTACAGACAACCATTGCTGATGTTACTAAAAACTGGTCAGCGAATCAATTCGCTAAAACCACCAAGGAAAATTGGAACAATGCGCCTTATGTTTTAGAGGCTGTCAAACGAATGGGGAAAAATTTGGGCGCTCTTGTCCGCCGTTTAGATACTGATAAAAGGGGAAATGCGTTAAACGTTTATAATCAATTAAACCAAAACCCAGAACAATTAAATTCATTCCTTGATACTAACTTTCAACAAGATCGAAAGCAAAGGGCTGAATTCATCGGTAATTTCCAGAAATTAGCAGCCAATATAAAGCTTGATTTGGCTTATCAAGAACCTCCACCAACACCAACAGTAATAGTAGAAACAGGAGAAAAAGAAAAATAAGAGTATAAATATGACTAATAATTTTGAAAAACAATCAATTGATTATCCTGACGAAACAATTGAAATCGCTTCTGAGATACTTAAAAACTTTGAATTAGAAGAGTCGCCAGAAGAACTGGAAAAAAAATTTCAATTGGGCAAAGAGTCAAATATTGTCATCATTGCCGAAATTCTGAGAAAATATAAAGAAAAAAATCTTTCTTTTCCAGAATTTACCGCTTCACTCCAAAAGCAACTTAATATTTCTCAAAAAAAAGCAGAGGAATTGGCAACTGATTTAAAAAATGAGGTTTTAAGTTTAGCGAGAAAATCAGAAGAAATTACTGCGGAAGAAACAGAAAAACCTGAAGAACCAAAATCTCAAGATGTTTATCGCGAACCGATAGAATAATTAGTTTATTAATTTATTTATCTATTACGAGTTAGCGAGTTAGGGGTTAAACTCGTAATAAATAACTCGTAATAAATTAATAATATAATAATACAGGATATGCAATTTAAAGTGTCAAAATTTTTAGAAAGAGAGGCAAAAATTGTTGGGCCTTTTAGTTATCATCAGGTTCTTTATTTGGCTTTAGCTGGCGTTGTTTTGGTTTTTCTTTATTTTTTTGTTCCTGTCTGGCTTTTTTTAATTGCTGTTCTTTTGATGGTGGGCTTAGTTTTAGCTTTTGTTTTTATAAAAATTGATGGTGTCCCCTTGCCTGAAGTAATTAAACATTCTTTTGGTTTTTTTTCTTCAGCCAAGATTTATATTTGGCAGAAAAAAGAAAAAATAATATCTAAGATATTAAAAAAAGAAGAGGAGAAAGAAGGGGAAGAGGAACCTCCCTTAAAAGTTTCTCCGGAAAGTAAATTGGGTAAACTCGGTTCAAAAATTGAAATCGGCCGTTTTTAATAATTATGTATCCAGCAACTCAACAATTTTTAGAATTTTCAGAAATTAAAGAAGGGGTAGTTATTTTAAAAGATAAAAGTATGAGAGGAATCCTAATGGTTTCCTCAATAAATTTTGCTTTGAAATCAGAAGAAGAACAAAATGCTCTTATTTATCAGTTTCAAAATTTTCTAAATTCTTTAGATTTCCCCTGCCAAATTATTGTTCGTTCCCGACGTTTAAATATTACCGGCTATTTTGAAAAGTTAAAAGAATTGGAACAAAAACAAAAAAATGAACTCTTAAAAATTCAAACAGCCGAATATAGAAAATTTATTGAAAGTTTAGTAGAGGCCGGTTCCATTATGAGAAAAGAATTTTATGTTGTTGTTCCCTTTTTCCTTTCAGAAATAGCTGGCGCGGGCTTTTCTATTTTAAAAGGAAAAACTTTCCAAATAAGCGAAGATAATTTTAGAAGATGTAAAGAACAACTTTGGCAAAGAATGGAATTTACAGCCATGGGACTCCACCGCTGCGGCTTAAATGCTATTCCTCTGACCACTCTTGAATTAATTGAGCTTTTCTGGAGTTGGCATCATCCGCAGGAAGCCGAACAGGGTTATTATCCTCAAATTATTCCAGAACTCATAAAATAATTATGAAAAAGATTGAAGAACAAACAGAAATAAGGGAAGAGATTGGAATCGGAGATATTGTTGCTCCATCTTATATTAAAATAGACCAAAATCATCTTGTTTTAGGAGAGCGGCTGGTTAAAAGTTTTTTTATCTTCTCTTACCCAAGATATCTTTCCATTGGTTGGCTTTCGCCGGTTATCAATTTAAATTATCCTTTTGACATTTCTATTCATTTCAATCCTATTGATTCGGGAAGAATTTTAAAAGAATTGAGAAGAAAAGTAACCGGCATTCAAGCGGAATTAATTGAGCGGGCAGAAAAAGGTTTGGTGAGGGACCCGGTCTTGGAAACCGCTTACCAGGATATTGAAATATTAAGAGACCAACTTCAGACAGCGTCGGAACGAATGTTTAAATTTGGTTTATATCTCACCATTTATGGCGACACCGAACAAGAATTAGGGCAAATTTCCACTCGGTTGCGTTCAATTTTTGAGTCGCGCTTAATTTATATTAAACCCTGCCTGATGAGGCAAAAAGAAGGATTTATTTCCAGTTCTCCCTATGGCTTGGATAAAATATTGGTTCATAATTTTATGAATACCGCTCCTTTATCAAGTATTTTCCCTTTTATTTCGCCCGATTTAAGCGCTAATGAAGGAATTTTATATGGCGTAAATCTCCATAATAATTCTTTAGTTTTATTTGACCGTTTTACTTTAGAGAATGCGAACTTGGTGGTATTCGCCAAGAGTGGTTCGGGTAAAAGCTACTTTTGTAAGTTAGAAATTTTAAGATATCTAATGCAGGGAATAGACGCTATTATTATTGACCCTGAAAATGAATATGAATTTTTATCAGATGCAGTTGATGGTTCTTATTTTAAATTTTCTTTAACTTCTCCTCATCACTTAAATCCTTTTGATTTGCCAATACCCTTAGAAGACGAAAAACCAGAAGATATTATTCGGACTAATACAATAAATCTGGTGGGGCTGTTTCGAATTATGCTGGGTGGGCTGACCCCAACCGAAGACGCTCTCATTGACCAGGCAGTAACCGAGACCTACGCTGCTCGCGACATCACGCCAACCTCTGACCCAAAAAGCTGGCCTGAAAAAATTCCCTTAATGTCTGATTTTGAAGAAGTTCTTTCTTCAATGACCGGCACTGAATCGTTGGTAGAAAGAGTAAGAAAATATAGCCGCGGCAGTTATGCCGGATTCTTTAACCAATCTTCAAATGTCTCAATGGATAAAAATTTAGTTGTCTTTGGGGTGCGGGATATGGAAGAGGAACTCAGACCAATGGCAATGTTTGTAATTTTAAGATACATTTGGAATAAAATTCGTTCGGTCTTAAAGAAAAGACTTCTTTTGGTTGATGAGGCCTGGCGATTAATGCAATCACCCGATGGCGCTTCGTTTCTCTACGGCCTTTGCAAACGGGCAAGAAAATATTGGCTGGGAGTAACAACGATTACTCAGGATGTTTCTGACTTTATGAATTCTGATTATGGCCGGCCGATCATCACTAATTCTTCGCTTCTCTTTTTAATGAAGCAAAGTCCGGCAACAATTGATGTTGTTAAACAAATCTTTTATTTGACGGAAGAAGAAAAGTATCACCTGCTTGAATCAGCGGTGGGCGAAGGGGTGTTTATTGCCGGTCAAAAAAGAGTTGCCCTTAAAGTCGTTGCTTCTTACGCTGAAGACCAAATGGTTACTACCTCGCCGGAACAAATTTTAAAAATAAGGGAGGCAAAAAAAAGATTAAAATTAGCTAAATAATGGCAGAAGAACTTTCTAAAAAAACTGAAGAAGGTCAAGCTGCAGAAGATAAAACTACCAATGCCTTTCTCAGCCCGGAAGGAATAATAATGCTGGGATTGGCCATAGCGGTTGATGGTCTTGAGTTTGTTCTTGATATTATCCCCTCAGGTGTTACCCAAATTCTCTCAATTATCCTTGATGTCTGCGCCTTTGCTATTATTGGCAGTTGGATGCTTTGGCGTTCTCAATCAATAACTGCTCCCACAAAAGCTGTAAGTCGATTAAGTAAAGCAGCGAAGTGGTTAAAACCTCTTTGTATGATAACGGAACTTATTCCCGTTTTGAGCAGCTTTGTCCCTCTTTGGGTAGTAGCAGTTTGGTTTGAATTAAAGTCCTAATTATGAAGAAAAAGGGGATTAAAATTTTTTTTATTGTTTTTCTTTTAGTAATTTTTCTTTTTGAAGCCTATTCTGCTTTTGCTTTGGAAATAATTTATCCGCCAGTGCCGGGCGCCAAAACTCCAAACGAAATCCAAAAAGAAATAGAAGCTAAAAAACTTTCCGAAACAGATGCTCTCCCCTATTATTTCCAATATTATTTTAATCTCTTTATTCTCATTGGCGTTTTAATCTGTCTGGGCGCTTTGATTTACGGAGGATTTCTTCATTTAGTTTCCCGGGAAAAACCCGAGACCTTGCTTACTGCTCGAAGTTGGGTCTCCTCAGCTCTTTTTGGTTTAACAATTATAACCATCTCAACTTTAATTATTTACACTGTTAATCCGGACTTGGCGCTTTTTAGATTAAAAAGACCGGTCTTTGCTCCGGCAGAAATTCCCACTCTGCCTTCAGAAAAACCAGAAGCAACTGTCTATCAAGAAGTTCCGATGGGAAGATTAATTGACCAAACCTTGTCCCAATTAAAAAAACCTGATCCGACCAAGACGGAGCAATCGCTCATTGATGTTTTAAATAGCGCAAAAGCTAAGTCAGAAGCGTTAAAAACAAAACTTAAAGAATTAGCAACCATTACCGAGGCCTGCACCTGCGGCACTACTAATTGCAAAGGGGAAGGAGTTTTATTCGGCTGCAAATGTATTCCTGAATTTGGCTCAAATGCTTGCGAAAATAAGTGCGATGAAAAAAAATTAAAAGAGATAGCTAATAAACAAGCCGAAGTGGAAAAGGCAATGAATGAATTGGAAATAGAAAGAATAAAAATTGCTAATTTAGAAGTTGTTTATTTGACCAACCATCTTAATAATTTGCGGAAAGCTCAGCTCTATCTTACTGAAACGGATAATATAATCGATTATTCAACTTTCAGCTATCTTCAATATTTGGCCGGGAAAGCAAAACAAAAAATTGAAATTGAAACCGAATATGGCTGGCCAAGTTCTTTATGGGCAGAAGAAAATGTTATTGATTCGGCTACTTTTTATTTCCCAAAAGCTAATTTCCAAAATCAACAGGTTACAAAAGAAACTGTCCGCTTAAATAGTTTTTTGGTCTTGGGGAATATTTCGCCTGAAGAATATAATTTCGTTATCCAACAAATAATTAATGAAAAACTCAAAGGTGATTTTCTAAAAACTATTTCCGAAGAAGAATGGCAAGAGATTATTAAAGAAGCACTGGAAGAAGGGGGATTAGATTATCTTAAAAAAACTCTTGAAGAATTGGCAGCGAAATTAGCCGAGAAATTAACAAAACTTTTCCAAGAAAAAATAAATGATAAAGTAGAAACGGCAAAAAAAGAAGATAAATGCGCCAAATTTATTGCTGCTTTTGAAGAATTTATGGAAATAACCCCGGAAAAAATTCTTCTTTCAGCAACGACAACCCGGGAATTTCTCACCAATAGTGTTTTAGACCAATGGGCGAAATGGCATGAAAGCGGAAAAATTACCAAAGACGTCTTAAATAAAGACCTTTTAGGAATTATTTCCAAAGCCGGACAGGAATATCTTACCACTACTACTCTTAACGCAATTTTAGAAACAGTTTCTCTAATTTCTCCAAAATATTCTCAAGCAATATCAAAAACTCTTTCCAAAAGAGTATTTGAAACCTTTACTGAGGGAAGCACCACCTTGGCTTTCGCCCAAAAATATCTTAAAGAGCAAGCTGCGGGCGCGCTTTCGGCAAGAAATTTGGGTAAGAAGCTCGGCGAAACCGCAGCGAACTGGGAAAGAAAACTTATAGAAAACAATCTAATACCACTTATTCCTGAAACAACGAGAGTAATACCAATTATTGAAGAGGCCTTATCGGTTGGTATTGACATATTACAAGATATAACCGTTGCCTATTTTGAAACATATTTTGACTGGTATCTTGGTTATTATGCTGCTGAACTTGAATCTTGGCTTACGCCCGCAATGGAATTTATTAGAAATTTGCTCAACAAAACTGTCAAAGATGTATTTTATGAAGTTTGCCAGATATCGGTGGGGAAGGAATCCACCTTTAATTGTCGGGATTTCTTTGAAAATAATTTGATTCAGCATTTTAGAACACTATGTCAAAATTATCTGGCGAGCCCAGAAGGTCAAAAATTTTTAAAGGACATAGACAAAGAAATAGAAAACGCCCAAGATGAAAAAACTAAACAAAGATTATATGCCTATAAAGCACGTCTTGAGAACAATATTTGTTCGCCTTTTACCACTAAATTTATTACATGGATGCCAGAAGAAGCAGAACACTTTCTTACTGCCCGGATTTTAGATTTAATAAAAGAATATGGCGGAGAAGAGGCCAGAAAAATGCTTGAAAGCAGTCCGCTTGACGCCTTTCCTTGGCTTAAATATTTGAAATACACCCTTTATGACTTAATGCTTGACCCTGACCTATATCAAGATGAAGAAACAAAAAAAAGCGTCAGAAATACTAAAGAAATTTTAGAAACATCTCTTTTAACTTATTTAGAAAGAACTGGATATATAAATAAATCTCTTCTTGAGCTTATGCCCTATTCTCAAACTACGATTAAAGACCTTTTATGCCAAGAAGAACAAAGAACCCAAGAAACAGAAGAACAAAGAAAAACCCGACTTGATTACTGCCATACGCTTTTTACTTCTGTTCGTACTTTAGTTTCAGAACATCCTATTAAAATTGACGAAACTCATTCTATTTCAATTACTAACGATTCAATTTTATCTATAATAAACACTCTTCGCGATCTTCAACAGTTAAATAAACTTGAAAAAGTTCTTGATTTATTCCCCTTTAACCCAATTGGTCATTTGGTTAATTTAATAAACCAATATTTAAAAGATGAAGATATCCCTTGCTTTACCAAAATAATTATCAGACAAATATTTCCCCAAAGTATTCCTAACTTTATTGGAAATGAAACTTTTTCAGAAAAATGCTATCAACTAGACAATCCTTTTTACCCCTATCTAGGAGAGGAAAAGGCTTTAAATGGTCTAAGTTTGCCCTTGGGTTTAAGTCAACCAGAACTCGCTTATGCAATCAGCAATCCAATGTGGGATGTATTTCTCCCAGAGTGGCTTAAGAATACTTTGAATAAATCTCTCACAGAAATTTTCCCATTTTTAGGAGAACCATTAACCAATTCGCTTTCCGATGTAATTAAAAAATGCGCTAATGCTCCTGATCCGGCTCCGGGAACAACTATTACTTCTTTTACTGTTATAAAAGAAACTCCTAACCCAATACCTGATAAACCGCCAATTGTTGGCCCAGTAAAAATTGAAATTTCTAAAGACACACGCGACAAATGTAAAATTTTAAATACTTCCTTGGTTAATTTATGTATTGAATATGGCGAATATGAAAAAGACGGAAAGCATTTTTCCTGTAAAGAAGCTTTAGGTCAATCTATTAAATCTTGGCTGGAAAAAAAGTTTAATTGGTTATTCAGCAAAAAACTAATGGAATACATTTTCCCGGATTGCTGGAAAAGAACTTATGGCGATATTTTTGGTTTAAACAAAGAGGAAAGAGAGAAAATAGCAGATGAGGTTGCTGACCAGTTATTAAAAGAAATAGATATTGCCAATGAAATTGATAAGGCTCTTCAAGAAAAAAGCGATTCGATTGCCGGCTCAATCGTTGATAAATTAGTAGCTAAAATTGCGGAAAAAACTGGTCAAAATCTCTCGCAGACAAAAATAAAAGAAATAACCGAGGAAATCAGTAAATTCATTCAAGGTTTGAGTGAAACCGCTTTGAAAGATACAATTGAAAAAGGTATGCTTCTTAATTCTCTAAAGAACTTATAGCAACTATGAATAATTTATTTCAGAAAAAATATATTAAAACTCCGATTGTCTTTCTGGTAATTTTCTCTTTACTCTTTCAATCAATTCCTTTAATTAGAACCAAAGCGGCTCGCCAAGAACCGATAAAAGTAAAATATCCTGATTTCTGCGAGGTCCAGGTTTCTTCACCGGAAAAACTTTTGCCCACCGAAGCATTCCAACAAGCCTGCTATGTTCTCAAACAAATTTATGATACGGCGGCTAATGAAGTTTATCTGGCTGAAAGAATTACTGCCTCAACCAGAATTTGGCCAGAAGATGCATCAAAGACCAATGAAATACAAGGCGAGAGTTGTTTCCCAATGTTTAATTGTAAAACAACTTGCCTTTTAAGTTTTCCTCAACTAAATTATAAGATTGATATTATCGATATAATAATATCAATCTTTGGGACTGGCGGTATAGCAGTAATTAACAATATTATAAAGGTCATGGGGCTGGTGACGGGAAGCGGCTGGTTTAAAACCATAATGGACATAATAAACATTGTAAACCAAGTTAAAACTTGTTTAGAAGGTATAGGAAATATAGCTGACAGTCTTAATGATACAATATCTGGCGTTAATCTTTTAATCACAACTATTGGAGATATAAATGACCGGATTGCTGATCTCCAAACAAAAGAAAATTTTTGGGATAAGTTGGCAAACTTTGAAAACTCTCTTACTTCTTCAACCGAAAAAGTGGCTGAGATTGCTGCTGAAATTGATACTATAAATGATAAAAAAGTGGAAAAGATGGTTGAGGAAATGGCTGATTCTCTTGGTTGGGACAGAGAAAAATTAAAATTAATTTTGCAAAAAGCTGATGAAATTGGCTTATTTTTCATTCTCTATCTTTTTCACGAAGGTATTGAACCTTGCGATAGCCATTGTCAATATCGACTCTTGCGTTCTTATGATAATGTTAATTCTTATTATCTTGCTCACAATGATATAGGAGTACGGAAGTTAATATATATACTTTTAAATACGCCTCCGTGGTCCGATCAGTCAGCGAATCTAATGAAGGCAATTAATATCAAGAAAGAAGCCAACAAAGCAAAAGACGATGTCCAGAAAGAAATAGCAAAAAGAGACGAAGAAAGAAAACAAAGAGCAATAATTGCTGAGAATTTTATTTATGGCTTAAATGAAGAAAATGATAATGGCTACTTTCTAATTTGTTTGTCAAAAATGACACATACTACACCTAACCAAAGAGATTGTGGGTATAAGTGGTGCGAAATCGCTCACGATGCTTTAAAACAAAAAATTGATAATCTCGCTTCAAAACTTTACGAGATAGAAAATATTTTAAAGAATTTTTACGATAAAAATCCGGGAAAATTTCCTAATACAACCGAAATTATGTGCAGTTTGAAAGACAAAATTCGCGAAGCCATTTCAAAAATTGACGAATTAAATAATGAAGCGTCTTATATTGATTCTATCCCGAAATGTCCTGACAACAACAGGGATTGTGGGTCTCTTTTCGATGTTGGCTGCGGACTTAATGCTAAGGTCTACGACTGGTGGCCTCGAGGAATTGATGGACAGGCGAGAGCTAACCTTGCTGCCACGGCTAATGCTTTAAAAGACCAACTGAACGATATTTTAAAAAAAATCGGAGATCCTGAAGGAGATCCTGAATATAATTATTTAAAAAGCAAACAATTTACAGAAAAAATTAATGATATGCTCAACATAGACAAACTCTTGGAAGAGAAAGATTTTGACCCTATTAAATTTAGAGATGAAGAATTAGACAAGGGATTTGTAGGAGGGGTTAATGATTATTATCGTGATTATATAGACACAAACAAAACGAAAAATAAAAATATCTATAACAAATTACATGAAGTGATAGCTTTGCTTACTAATTTGCGCATATTTCAAGAATATATGATATGTGTACAAGTGATAGGTGAAGACGGAAAACCAATTCCCTGTCCGCAACCACCTCCGGACACTAAAGAACAAGTAATAGAGAAATTAAAAAAATTAATTCCGGAAAAAGAAAAATTAAGTAAATTAAAAGAAGATTATGAAAAATTATTAGAAGATTTATGGAGAGGCGGAGGAATAGAAGATATAACCGGAAAAACTGTATGTCAATTAAAAGACGATAGAGACCTGGAAAATATTTTAGAAGTAAGCGGAATAAAAAATAGCTTAAATTCAATTGTCAATAAATTAAGCGAATTAAATGAAACAATAAATATTGATGTAAACTTTGACTATGTTGGTGAGAGAGTTGCTTCAACAATCGAACAAATTAATGGCATAAAATCAGGGCTTAATTCAAAAAAAGATACTTTTATCAATAAATACAACATTCAAGAAGACGAATTGAACGAAATGATTAAGGAATTAGATGAGCTCATACCTAAAATTAAAGAATTTAAACAATATCTCACCGATGCCTTGGCAGTTTTAAGGGGCTTGGGATTACTAAAGGATATTAATGACTTATACAATGCAATTGCCAAAGTGATTAAAGGAACAAAAGGTTTTATTAAGGGTATTAAAGACACTATAAATTGTTTCAAAGGGATATTCACATCAACAGAACAAGTAAACATAGGAGGTCAAACGTTTGGAGTTGATTGGACAAAAACCTATCACTGCTATCCGGCTAAAGGAGTTTACAATGATTGGCAGGGCGATTTCCAGGGTGAAATTGATTGCCCCGCTATCAATGATATATTTAAAAGAGTTGGTCTTGACCTAAATATTTGCGAAGGTGAAACAACCAAAACAACCGCTACTACAACTGCTGCTACTACTGCGGCTTGGCATATGGGAGGAAAAGTTTGTCCTGATATTAGTTCCTTGGTCAGCGAATTAGTGTCCAATTATTTTGCTATGACCTATGGCGCAACTCTCAGTGGCGGCGGCAGAACAAAAGGAATGCTCCATCAAATTATAAATTTAAAAAAGCAAGACCCGGAAATTGAAAAAATAGAGGCAAAAGCCAATGAAATTATCGGCTCAACCGCCTCTCTTCAAATTTGGTCAAGGATTTTGGCTGGTAGAGCAGCCAAATGTTTCTGCGGAGAAAGTTATTGTAAAATTGCCAGTAATATTGCTAAGTGTTTTGAAAACGACAAGTTTTCAGATAACACCAGTGTTAAAGATTTTCTTGAAAAATATGAAATCATTGCTCTTTTAGCCGGTCTTAATGAATCGGTGTGCGGTAGCTTGATTGAAATTATCAAAGGTATCGGGAAATGGTTTGATCCTAATTTTAATATTTCAGATAGTTACTGGCAAAATTACTGTCTCTGGCCTAACTTTTTATATTTTGTAAACGGCTGGAACCGCTATTTTGACCCTCTTATTCTTGACCCATTTTCCAGTACCAACTGTCTTACTACTTGGTTTCTTTTCAGTCCGACTGTTGAAGGTTTAGCTAAAAAATTAGAAGAAGAAATTACCAAATAACTTATGAAAAAAAACAAAACAATTATTATCTTTCTTGTCTTCTCTCTTGTTTTAGATATAGTCCTTCCTTCTTTGGTTTCAGCTCAAACTTGTGATACCAAAATTCCCATTGGCGAAGCAATAGAAAAAACAATTGAAACCCAAGACCGGGTTTTCAAAGAAATTCAAACCATCCATCAGGAATTAAACTTCCAAATTAACGCCGCTATGGCTGCTCTTGGTTCTGTTTCCAATTGCAATCCAAAAATCTGCGATGAATTTAATCAGGGAGTTTGTCCGCCAGCTATCTTTACTTTTGGGATAACACTTTATATAAATTGGGAGAGATTGTATCTTGATTGGTTATTAGGAAAATATTGGGACATTGTTACCATTCCTCTCTGTTTTTCTCTCTGTAATTATGGCTTGCCTTGTAAAGGAACGCCCTGTCCTTCAATCAAGCCCAATATTGATGTAGTTGATAGTTCCATAAAAAGGATCTCCGATTCAATTTCAAAAATCAACGATGTCTTCTCCTCCTCCACAGAACTTGTTGACGATGATATAATAGCTAAAGGAGAAAGCAGTTCTACTAAAATATCAATTTTTGAATTTACAAAAAGAAAATTGAAAAAAGCGCAGGAAGAGTTTGATAATTGCGCGATGAGTTATAAAGAATGGGAATTAGCCAGTCAGGGGAAATATGCCGGCCGTAATACAATAAGATGTTTTGATATTTTTAGAACCGGTTTAATTTTTCAACCTCAAAAATGGCCTCAAGGCAGTTGTGAAAATGCCTCTGAGCTTTGCCGAGGAGGATTATCATATGAATGTTTCAACTGTGTCTGCCCCGGTTTGAATTATAATACTGAAGGATTAAAACAATGCGAAATCAGATTATGCCAAAGCGCCTATAATTGGACTTGCTGCCGCTGAACATGACAATTTAACAAATTAACAAATTAACAATTTAACAACTTTATGCAGAAGTTAAAAATAGTGTCAATTTTATTTTTCGTTATTGTTTCTTTTGTTGTTTTTAATTTGATTATAAGTTTTTTTTATCTACCCGTTAACAATTCTGTTTTTGCCCAAGAAATGGAAGTGGAATATCCGGAACTTAACAAAATTAAAATAACTGAAACTACTTCTTTCCCGCTTTATGTGAAATATATTTTTAATTGGGCAATTATTATCGGAGCAATCATTGCTTTTGGTTCTCTCATTTATGGCGGAGTGCGTTATCTGACCTCCACCGGCAATCCCGAGGCCTTGAAAGATGCGAAAAACCAAATCTTTTCGGCTTTTATGGGTTTAATTATTTTATTGGCTTCTGGTTTAATTTTTAACACCATTAATCCACAATTAACTACTATCCAACTTATCCCCTTAGAATTAAAACAAGGAGTTAAATTGTCTGATGCGGGGGGGCAATCAAGAATAGTTGGCATAAGTCATT
>PEWP01000007.1 GCA_002779425.1 bacterium (Candidatus Gribaldobacteria) CG07_land_8_20_14_0_80_33_18
AAAAAGGGTCTTATTACCTATCTTTTTGATAAGACCCTTTTTTATTTTTTATGGCTAGTGCTATAATAAAATTGACGGTTATGAGAAAGATATTTTTTCTAATTTTTCTTAGTTTTATTTTCAGTTTAGTTTTTGTCAGTTCCGCTTGGGCCGGAGCAAACCATAATGTTTCTGGTTGGGCTTGGAGTTCAAATATTGGTTGGATTAGTTTTAATAACACGACTGGTGGAGGAGGGATAAATTATGGAGTTCATATTGACCCTTTAAGCAAAGAATTTTCTGGTTATGCTTGGTCAAACAACATTGGTTGGATTAGTTTTAATAAAGCAGACCTTGCCGGTTGTCTTGATGGAAATTGTTTAGCTAAACTTGATTTAGATAATGGCGAAGTTTCTGGCTGGGCGAGAGCGCTATCTCAGGGTGATAACTGGGATGGCTGGATAAAATTAAGAGGAGTTACTTCTTCTCCCCCTTATGTTTATGGGGTAAAAGTAAATTTAACTAATAAAGAATTGGAGGGTTGGGCTTGGGGTTCCGATGTAATTGGCTGGATTAGTTTTAATTGTAAAAATGAAGATATTTGTTCAACTAAATCAAATTATAAAGTAATAGCTGATATTAATCGACCGCCAACTGCTACCAATCTTTCTGTTCCCTCTTGTTGTTATTGTGAAACTCCTGTTCAACAAAAATTCTCTTGGAAATTTTCTGACCCTGATGGAGATAATCAAAAATATTATTGGCTTCAAGTTGATAAACAAGGAGACTTTCTATCTTTTGGAGAAGGAGAATATGATTTAAAAGTTGGAAGCTACGCAGCAAATAACACTGTTACCCAAGGTTTTACTTCCCTCGTTAAAACTCCGGGAAATAATCAGCTCGGTTATAATATTAATTATTATTGGCGATTAAAAGTTATAGATAGTCGTGAAGCTACTTCAACTTGGATTTCTGGACCTTCATTTACTACTCCGACACATATATTTCCTTCGCCTAATTTTTCTTGGAAACCGGAAAATCCATCAAAAGATGAGGTTGTTCAACTTTGCGCAGTGAAAGAAGGAGATTGTTTAGATATGGAAGAGGAGAATGAAAGCGTATGTTATAACAGCGTCAATGGAGAAATATCTTGTTCAAATGCAGGATTTAATTGGATACTTCCGTCTGAAGCTGAGTTTACTGGAACATCAACAGCTTCAACAAAAAATCCAAAAGTTAAATTTAAAACCGAAGCTACGCATATTATAAAACTTGAAATAACAGATGATGTTGGAGGTTGTTCTTGCGAAAAGAGTATCGGCATTAGCAAGGCGCTTCCTGAATGGAAAGAAGTAGCGCCTTAGATTGATTTTGACAAAAAGAATTTTCTTTGTTAGGATTAAGGCATAACCATAATTTTCACTTAGTTCAAATTATGAAAATAAAATTAGATTATGAACCAATTTACTCTTATATTAATAAGCGGAGTTTGCTTGGGGCTCGGTGTAGTTTTAGGTTACTATGCCCGCCAATCAATTGCCAAGAAGAAGAAAGGAACCATAGAAGCGGTCTTAGAAGAGAAGATTTCTCAAGCTAAAGTTGGGGCAGAAAAGATTTTAAAAGATGGTAAAGAAAAAGCAGCTCAAATTTTTGCTGAGGCGCAAAAAGAAACCGATGAAAGAAGAAGAGAAGTTTTAAATACTGAGAAATTTTTACTAAGAAGAGAGCATCTTTTAGAGGAGAAAATTTCGCGTTTTGAAGAAGAAGAGAAAGGATTGAGAGAAAAAATAGAAAAAGTTAAACAAATTAGAGAAGAATTAGAAAATAAAGGGAAAGAATTCCAAGAAAAATTAGAAAAAATCGCCGGTTTCTCAAAAGAAAAAGCAAAAGAAGAACTTTTCAGAATTGTTGAAGAAGAACAGAGAAAAGAATTATTGGAAAGAATGCAGAAATTAACTCAGGAAGGAGAGGGGAAATATGAAAAAAGGGCAAAAGAGATATTAGTTCAGGCAATTGAGAGGTGCGCTGTTTCCCAAACCCAGGAAACAACTGCCACTACCCTAAATTTACCCTCGGAAGAGATAAAAGGGAGAATTATTGGGAAAGAGGGAAGAAATATTAAAGTATTTGAAAAATTAACCGGGGTAGAGATTATAGTTGACGATACTCCGGAGACAGTAATTATCTCTAGTTTTAATCCTTTGAGACGGCACATTGCTAAAAAAGCCTTAGAGAAATTAATTAGAGATGGAAGAATTCAGCCGGCAAGAATTGAAGAAACAGTAGCTTTAGCTCAACAAGAAGTTGAAAAAGAAGTAAAAGAAGCAGGAGAGAAAGCAATTTATGAAACCGGAGTTCTCGGACTTCATCCAAAATTAGTAGAATTGTTAGGAAAATTATATTTTAGAACAAGTTATGGCCAGAATGTCTTGCTTCACTCCATTGAGGTAGCGCTGATTGCTTCGGTTTTAGCTGAGGAGTTAGGACTAAATGCCGAAGTGGCAAAAAGGGCGGGATTATTGCATGATATTGGTAAAGCCATTGACCAGCAAATTCAAGGAAGCCATGTTGATATCGGAATAAAAATTTTAGAAAGATTTAAAGAAGATGAGGAGATAATTAAAGCAATGAAAGCGCATCATGAGGAATATCCAGCCGAGAGTTTAGAGGCAATTATAGTAAAAGTAGCTGATGCAATTTCTTCTGCCCGGCCGGGGGCAAGAAAAGATACTTTAGAAAATTATTTAAAAAGATTAAAGGAATTAGAAGACGTTGCCTTATCTTTTAAAGGAATTGAAAATGCTTATGCTATTCAAGCGGGTCGAGAAATTAGAGTTTTTGTAAAGCCAGAAAAAATTGACGACCTTGAAGCGTATAAATTAGCAAAAGATATTGCCGGAAGGATTGAAGAAGAACTTAATTATCCAGGAGAAATTAAAGTTACCCTTATTAGAGAAACCAGAGTGGTTGAATATGCAAAATAATGACTATTGACTATACAAAAAGAAAAGGCATAGTATAATAGGTATAATAAAATAAAAGGTCGAGAAACCCTAAATAAATTTTTATAAAAAAAATGGCAAAAATAACAAAAGAAAATTTAATTGATGTCTTGGCTCAAAAAGCAACTTGTTCAAAAAAAGAAGCAAGTGATTGTTTGAATTTAATTATTGATGAGATTACCAATGCTTTAAAAAAAGGCAATGAAGTAACTTTAACTGGTTTTGGCACTTTTAGAGCAGCGAGTCGAAAAGCAAGAACTGGCCGCAACCCAAAAACTGGAGCTATTGTTAAAATTCCTGCCAAGAACGTTCCAAGATTTAAAGCAGGTAAAGCCTTAAAAGAAGCCGTTAAATAAGGTTTTTAAAAATTGAAAAGATTTTAAAACCGACCAAGAAGGTCGGTTTTTTTTAAGCGGGTGATGGGAATCGAACCCACATAATCTGGTTGGAAACCAGAGACACTGCCATTGTGTTACACCCGCAGTCGGGGTGCCGAGATTTGAACTCGGGCCAAACGCTCCCAAAGCGTTTATGCTACCATTACACCACACCCCGCATTTTCAAGTATATAATAAAATTAAAAAGAGTAAAGGTTTCTTCAGATTTTATTTTACAAAATTGAACTAGGTGCTATACTAAAATAATAAGATTAATCAGTTTAATTTTATGAAATT
Source organism: bacterium (Candidatus Gribaldobacteria) CG07_land_8_20_14_0_80_33_18 (assembly GCA_002779425.1). Taxonomy (GTDB): domain Bacteria; phylum Patescibacteriota; class Minisyncoccia; order Minisyncoccales; family CG1-02-41-26. Next base: position 3,656 of record PEWP01000007.1, read on the forward strand.
AAGGGAGAAAATTAAAGCAGTGAGTTTACGAAAATTGGGGAAAAGTTATAGCGAAATACGTAAAAAAGTAAAAGTTTCGAAGGGGACTTTGAGTTTGTGGTTAAGAAACATAAAACTTACACCAGCACAAGAGAGAAGGCTTTATATGACATTGCGGCGAAGAAATGCATATAAAGGGGCAAAAATTCAACAAGAAAGACGAATAGCAAGAACTAAACAGATTATTCGCGAGGCAAAAAAAGAAGCGAAACGTCTTTTTAAAAATCCTTTATTTTTATCTGGTTTAATGTTATATTGGGCAGAGGGGGATAAGTCAGAAAGAACTGAAGCTGTAAAATTTAGCAATTCAGATCCAGTAATGATAAAACTAATGATAAAATGGTTTAGGGAAATATGTAAGGTTCCGGAAGAAAAATTTAGAATTAATCTTCATATTCATGAACTTTTTTGCAGAAAAGAGGTAGAAAGTTATTGGTCAAAAATCACTAAGATCCCTCTGAATCAATTTTATAAAACTTATATTAAGCTCACATCGCTAAAACATAGAAGAAATCCTTTGTATAACGGAACTTGCAGTATTCGTGTAGGTAATGTAGATTTATTCAGAAAAATAAAGGGTTGGAAATTAGGATTTATAGAGAAACTTAAGATCTGAGAATATTTGCCCTCGTAGCTTAATTGGATAAAGCAGGGCCCCTCTAAGGCCAAGAGTGGCTGTTCGAGTCAGCCCGAGGGCACATGGTGGCTATAGTGTAGCGGTAACACTACTCCCTGTGAAGGAGTCATCGCCGGTTCAAATCCGACTAGCCACCCACTTTTTTTAGCTTTTTTCAGTTAGAATAATTTTTAATAATTTTTCTTTTCCTTCTCTTAAAATTTTCAAGGGAATTTCCTGACCAACTTTAAAATTTTGTAAAATATCGCTTAAAGTATTTTCTGGGGTAATTTTTTCTTGTTCCATTTCTAAAATCACATCGTTTTCCATTAGACCAGCTCTATCTGCCGGGCTACCGGGTATGACTGCTTCAGCTGTTTTCAGAGAGAGGTTGGGTTCGGAGACAACCAAAGCGCCAAAACTTGCTGGCAGATTATATTTTTCTTTTAAAATTTTATTAAGCAAAATATATCTTATTCCCAAAAAGGGTTGACGGACTCGGCCATATTTTTTAAACTCCTCTAAAATTTTTTTAGCATTATTAATTGGTAAACTAAAGCCAATGTTTTCAGCGCCAAAAACCGTAGCCACATTAATTCCTATGACATTTCCCTCAATATCAACCAATGGTCCGCCAGAATTCCCCGGATTAATTGCCGCATCGGTTTGAATCAGTCCCCGCAATTTTGTTTCTTTTCCGGCTAAAGCATCAGCCGCTCTAATTTCCCGGCTTAAACCGGAAATTACGCCTACTGAAACAGTATTTTGAAAAAGGCCTAAAGCATTGCCGATAGCTATGACGGTTTGACCCAAGTCCAATTTTGAAGAGTCGCCCATCCCTATTATTGGTAAATTATTTTTTTTAGTATTTATTTTTAAAATACCAACATCAGATATTGCATCGCAGAATAAAATTTTCGGTCTAAATTTTTCTCCGTTTGGCAAGATAACCACATATTCAGCATTTTCGTCGGCAATAACATGGCGATTGGTTAAAATTATTCCATCTTTATCAATAATAAATCCTGAACCACCTCCTATTTTTATTTTTTTCTTTTGAGGGAGACCAAAAAGTTCTTCTCCCAAAAAACCAAAAGGCGATTCAAAAACCTCTAAATACTTTGAGATACTGATAGTAACCACTGCCGGTAAAACTTTCTTAACGGTATTAATAATTTGAGATTTTTCTGCCATATTTTTAGTTTATCATAGAAGCTTATTGCCAACAAGAAAAAAATATGCTAAAGTCTAAAATTGTTAATCAGTCCTCGTAGTCCAATGGATAGAACACTGAAATTCTGTTAATGAGATATTAGCTCTTTCTAATACATATGCTATACTATTAAGAATGAGAATTCATCCAGTAGACAAGATAAAAAAACTAAAACAATTAAGGAAAAAAGGATATAGCATTAATGAGTTAGTTAAGAAATTATCTATTCCCAAAACTACTGTATGGCATCATATTCAGGGTGTACGGGTTTTACCAAAATATGCCCTAGTATTAAAAGCAAAACGAGGTGGTAGCGCTAAACGTACAGAGACGAACTGGGAAAAAGCGCAGGAGTATACAAAAGAATTGCTTACGGGTCCCCATCGAGAGCTGGCGATTGTGCTCGCTATGCTTTATTGGGGGGAAGGGAGCAAAAAGTGTTGCGAATTTATCAATTCTGATGGGAGAATGATCGAAATCTATTTATTTTCACTAAGAAACATGTTAGATATAAAAGAAAAAGATATTCAACCGACATTAAGAATATTTTCGGGTATGGATAGATTTGAATGTTTAGATTATTGGTCCAAGATTACTAAAATCGCCAAATCTAAATTCATTGTAAGACTAAATGATGGAGGCACAAGGAGTAGAACTAAATATGGGATGTGTAGAATTAGTATAAGAAAGGGTGGTAATTCTTTGAAGTTAATTCGATCATTAATTGATCAATTTTACAAAGAGACAATTATTAAGTATTAATTAATTGATTAGCCCTCGTAGCTTAATGGATTTAAAGCAGTCCCGTCCTAAGGGAAAGACTGGGGGTTCGAATCCTCCCGGGGGCAAATAAAAGATTCCAAGTTTTAATTTTCAATGAGAAAGATAAAAAAATTTATTTTTCCGGGAGCAGCTATATTATTTTCTTTTTATCTCTCAATTTTATTTGCTCTGGGGGGAATTATTGGTTACTTGACAACAAAACATTTTTGTAGAAAATATATTGGTAAAGGAAAGATAAAACCGCTCATATTTAAATGTGGTAGCTGGAAATTGCATTTCCATCACTGGTTAATAGGCTGTTTGGTTTTTCTTTTAATTTCCTTAGGCGGTTGGCTTTCTTTTATTCCTAATTTTTGTTTAGGAACCGTAGGAGGATTTATTTTCCAGGATATTTATTGCGATAAAGAGTGGTATAAAGTAATTTTTAGAAAAAGGGCCCATAGCTCAGTTGGCTAGAGTGCGCCCATGGCATGGGCGAGGTCGTGGGTTCGAATCCCACTGGGTCCACCAAATTGAATTAGTCGCCTCGCTCGGGGCTTCGCCCCTCGCTTCGGCGGGCAGTTTTGCGAGCAAATCAAAGGG
>PEWP01000015.1 GCA_002779425.1 bacterium (Candidatus Gribaldobacteria) CG07_land_8_20_14_0_80_33_18
TTTATCAATTCTTTTTAAGAAATTATAAACTCTTTTTTTAACAGTCAGCCGATTTTCTCCTCCTTTTGGCGCTTTTTTAAATTTTTCTTTAAAATCTTTAAAGAAATCTTGATATTCTTTTATGGGTTTGTTCTCAAAAATTCCAAATTTTATTTCACTCAGTTCGTTAAAATATCTCGGTTTTATCCCAAGAATTTTCCCAATAATTTCAGCAGTTTGTTTTGCCCGCTCAATAGGCGAAGAAAGAATCAAATCAATGCTCTTTTTCTTCAATAATTTGATTGTTTCTTTTGCTTCTTTTTTACCTTTTACTGTAAGCGAATATTTTTTAGTGTTGGAACTAACTATTTGTTTGACATTGGTTTCAGCCTGGCCGTGCCGCATCAGAAAATAAGAGTTATTGCTAAATCTTTGTTTTTTTAAGTCATTTCTTCCTCCAATAACTTCTATATTCTTGCACTTTTCGCATTGCCAAATAGGGAGAGGAGTCCCCCAATATCTTTCTCGGGAAAAATTCCAATCTTTTACTTCTTCCAGCCACTTGCCAAATCTCCCAAATTTTAAATAATCGGGAATCCAATTTATTTTTTGATTATTTTTTATTAATTGATTTTTAACTTTACTTGTCTTAACAAACCAAGATGAATGCAAAAGATAAATAAGAGGAGTTTCACATCGCCAACAAAATGGATAATCATGCTCATATAATTCTTCTTTAAAAAGTAAATTTCTTTCTTTTAAATTAGAAAGAATTAAAGAATCGGCATCTTTAACAAACATTTTATCCCAAGGCGCAGCGGGAGTTTTCATTTTTCCTTCCTCATCTACGGTTATTGGAATTTGTCCGCCACAGCGGGAGGATTTAAAAGCGGCGAGGTCTTCTTCTCCAAAAGCTGGGGCAATATGAACTAAACCAGTTCCCTCTTCTAAAGAAACAAAATCGCCAGCAATAACTTTATATAAATTTAAATTGGCTTTGTTAGCAAAGGGGTAAAGCGGTTCGTAATTTAAACCAATTAATTTTTCTCCTTTAAATTCTTCAATAATTTCTCCTTTTATATCGCAAGCTGTGATTCGTCCTCTTGCTAAAATTAAATACTCATCTTTGACTTTTAGTTTTACGTAATCAAATTCAGGATTCACAGCTATGGCAACATTCCCTGGAAGCGTCCACGGTGTAGTCGTCCATACCAATAAATAGGTTGGAATTTGGCTTTTGGCATTTGGAATTTGGCATTTTATAAATATGGCTGGTTCTTTTATCTTTTTATACCCTTGGGCTAATTCATGAGAAGAAAGGGAAGTTTGGCATCTCGGGCACCAAGGAACAATTCTTTCCGATTGATATAAAAAGTTTTTTTTATAGAACTGCTTAATAATCCACCAGAGAGTTTCAATATAATCATTAGTGCAAGTAATGTAGGCATTTTTTAAATCAAGCCAATAACCAATTCTTTCGGTAAATTTTTCCCACTCTTTTTTGTAAAGAAAAATATTTTTTTTGCATTCCTCAATAAATTTCTCAATTCCAATCTTCTCAATATCTTTTTTGTTTTTAATCTTTAAAACTCTCTCGGCAGCAATCTCAGTCGGCAAACCATGGGTATCCCAGCCAGCTCGACGCTCAACTTTAAAACCTCTCATTGTTTTATAACGCAGAATAATATCTTTAAAAGCCCGGGCTAAAAGATGGTGAATTCCCGGCTTGCCATTGGCATAAGGAGGCCCTTCATAAAAAACAAATTTTTCCTTTCTTTGAGAAATACTTTTCTCAAAAATTTTATTTTTCTGCCAAAATTTTAAAATTTTCTCCTCAATTTTTGAAAAATTTATTTCCATAAATTTTTGATGATTGAACTAATAAGCCCTACTCCCAAGGGAGTGGATAAATTATCGTCTAAAGGGAGGGAAATAGTTTCAAATAAGCTTATTAATAAAGAAATGACTAAAATAAGTTCTAAGGTTAGGCCTTCTAAAATTTCTAAATTTATAAGAATGACCCCAATTAAAAAACAAATTAAAAAACAGGCGACCATTCCTTCAAGCGATTTGTTTCGAAATATCTTTATTTTCCCTTTAATAAAAGGGGAAATTACATCTCCGAAAATAGCGCAAAAAAGGACTGGAATAGCAATCAATTTTTCAAAGAAAATAACTGTCAGAAAACAACCAAGAACTAAATAGGTAATTCCTGAAATTCTTTGAGTTTCTTCTTCTTTTCCTATCGGAGAAAATACTCCCTCAATTACTCTTTTAATTTTTGGGTTGTAAAATCTTAATGACTCAATAATCAAAGCAACTGCGGCAACAACTGCCGAAACAAAAATTGTTTGTTTTTGAGAATAGTAAAGATAAATTAAAGGAAAAAATAGGGCGAGCAATCTAAATAATTTTCTTTTTATGATTTGACCCATAATTGTTTTATTATTTTTTTTATGTTTCCGCTACTATTAATATAACAAAAAACCAAAATAATAATTAGTCCTAAAATTACTTCTAATGGTTTTTTTAAAAAATAACAAATCAAAGGTAAAATAAAAGAAACAATAACAGCTGAAATAATTGCCTTTTTCAAAAAGAAATAAATTAGAAAAAAAGGAATAAGTAAAATAGCCGATTCAATAGGAGCGAGCATTGTTATTACGCCAATAGCGGTAGACATACCTTTCCCTCCTTTAAATTTTAAAAAAATTGGCTCATTATGACCGATAATAGCGCTTAATCCGGAAATGACTAAAAGCGGAAAAGAAAATTTTAACCCATATTGACAAATTAAAATAGGAACAATGCCTTTTGAGACATCACCACAAAAAGCAAAGGCGCCAGCTTTTCTCCCAGCCGCTCGAACCACATTAGAAGCTCCCACATTTTTATCTCCAAAAAAGCGTAAATCTATACCAACTAAATTTTTAGCAATAAGAAAACTAAAAGGAATCGAGCCAAAAAAATATCCCAAACTGATAGCAATTAAAATGTCGGTCATTTTTTAGTTCATTTTATCTAATTTCTTGCTAAAATGAAAGAATGAAGCCGATAATTAATAAAAAAGCATATTTCAACTATGAAATTTTAGAAACATTCCAAGCCGGAATTGTCTTAATTGGCCAGGAAGTAAAATCAATAAAAAACGGCCGAATAAGCTTAGCCGGTTCTTATATAATCTTGAAAGAAGAAGAGTTTTTCTTAATTGGCGCTAATGTCCCTCCCTATCAACCTAAAAATGCGCCTCGCGATTACGACCCAAAAAGGTTTCGAAAACTTCTTTTAAAGAAATCAGAAATCAAATATTTAATTGGTAAATCACGTCAAATGGGCTTGACGCTGATACCGCTGAAAGTGTATACTAAACAACAGAAGATAAAATTAGAATTTGGTTTAGCAAAAGGAAAAAAGAAAGCAGATAAAAGAGAAAAAATTAAAAAACGAGAAATTGAAAGAGAAATAAGAACCTTTCGCTTCGCTCAAGAACCTTGATTCGCTTAAGGTATAAATATATAATCTTGAATTAAGAAGAACCCTAAGGGGGTGAAAAGAATTGACAGAATTTCAACCAAAATAGGCAAGCCGAGTTTACTACTAACTCGTAAAAAGTAGTAAATAAATAAGTGCTAACTTATTTGCAAGTCCAAAACTTGCTCCAGTTTACGCATAAAAAAACGTAAACCATCCGCTCATCGACTCTCGATAGGTGAAAACGGGTGCCATAAATCGAGATAGACAATTATTTCTGCTTCAAGTAATTGTTGAAAATTAGAAGCTAAGAATATTAAAATTTTGTCTATTTTCATATTTAATATTCTAAAAATAAATAGACTAAACTTGTAGAACTATTTTAGAAGAAATTTCTGGACGAGGGTTCAATTCCCCTCCACCTCCACCATGTTAAAAATGATAAAGACAAGTTACGGGAAGGTTAAAAGGCTCTCTACTCCAGAATCAGCTTACATAGCTGCCTTAATTGATGGAGAAGGCACAATAAGTTTAACCCGCCACAATAAAAGTGGATACCGACGGCCAGAAGTGGGAATAAGTAATACAGAACTTAAGTTACTCAAATGGATTAAGAATCTTATTGGGGCTGGGCAGATAAGCTTAAAACGAAGCCACAATAAGAAACACGCAATGTGTTATACATATAAGATTTGTAATCGACAAGCCTTTAATCTTTTGGCTCAAATTTCGTCGTATTTAAGAACCTATAAGCGAAAACGGGCAAAGTTAATTTTAAAAAATTACAAAAAATTAACCCTTCGTAATGGCAAATATTCTCAAAAACTTCTTAAACAAAAAAAGAGATTGGTGGAAAAATTTTTTGCCATATCTCCTTTCGGAAAACGAAATAGGATAGAAGACTACCTTTAAACTTTAAAATTTTGTTTGAAAGAATATTAATAAACAATCAAATAAGGGCGGAAAAAGTGCGATTAATTGATGCTGAAGGAAAACAACTGGGAATTTTTGATTTGGGAACCGCGCTTCAAAAAGCAAGAGAACAAGGATTAGATTTGGTTCAGGTAACCCATAGAATATTTCCGCCGGTATGCAAAATAATTGATGCCGGTAAATATTTTTATCAACAAGCAAAAAAACAAAAAATTAAAAAAATTGGAGGGTTAAAAAATATCAGGTTAGGTTTTAATATCTCTTCTCATGATTTGGAAACTAAAGCTAAAATAGCAGAAAAATTTTTAAAAGAAGGGAATCCAGTAAGAGTTGAAATGGTCTTAAGACAGAGGGAGAAAAGGTTATCTGATTTTGCCAAACAAAAATTAAATCAATTTTTAGAAATATTAAAAAAATTAATTCCTTTTAAGGTTGGACGAGAATTAAAAAAGGAGGCAAGAGGCCTAACAATGATAATTACTAAAGAGTAAAAAGGTATTATGAGAAAATCAGTTTTAAAAAGATTTAAAATTACAAAAAGGGGGAAAGTTCTAAGAAGACTCACTGGTCAAGACCATTACCGAGCAAAAAAATCAGGGAAAAAAATCAGACAATTAAGAAAATGGGTTGAGGTCCCTAAATTTTTAGCTAAAAAAATAAAAAAACTTATATGACAAGAGTAAAACGAGGAAAAATTGCTCATAAAAGACGAAAGCATTTATTAAAATATACCAAAGGATTTAGATGGGGCAGAAAATCAAAATATCGGGCAGCGAAAGAAGCATTGCTTCATGCTTTTACTTATGCTTACAGAGATAGAAAGGCAAAAAAAAGAGAAAGAAGAGCTCTTTGGCAAATTCAAATTAATGCTGCCTGCCGAGAGCATAGTTTAAGTTATAGTAAATTTATTCATGGTCTAAAACAAAAAAAGATTGAACTTGACCGAAAAATTTTAGCCCAACTCGCCCAAAGCCATCCCGAAATCTTTGAAAAATTAGTTGAAAAAGCAAAAACTTCTCTCAAGAACGCTGAAAAAACTTAAGTAATCCTTCTAACGGTTGAGTATTGATAATGTCTTCTTTTTCGGCCCAGCCGCGACGGGCTTGGGCAATACCAAATTCAATAAGTCTTAGTTGGTCTTTTTGATGAGAATCGGTGTTAATAATCATTTTTACTCCGGCCTCTTTTGCCTTTCTGATATTGATGTCATTTAAATCCAATCTTTCAGGATAGGAATTTATTTCTAAAATCGTTCCCGTTTCCTTTGCTGCTCTTAAAATTTTATCAAAATCAATCTGATATTCATCTCTTCTCTTTAGTATTCTTCCTGTTGGATGAGAAATAATATCAACATTAGGATTTTTCATCGCCCTGATAATTCTCTCTGTCATTTTCTCTTTTGACATTTTAAAATTAGAGTGAACTCCGGCAATAACGTAATCCAGTTTTTTTAATGCCTCATCAGAAATATCAATAGAACCATCGTTTAAAATATTCGCTTCACAACCCTGCAAAACTTGAAACTTAAAACCTGGAACTTGGAACTTTTTATTTATGTTGTCAATTTCTTTCTTCTGTTTTGCCAGTTCTTTTTCATTTAATCCATGTTCAATTCTTAAAAATTTAGTATGGTCGGAAATTCCTAAATATTCATAACCCATTTCTTTTGCTTTTTCAGCCATTTCTAAAATTGAATTCGCTCCACCATTCCAGTTAGAGTGGCAATGTAAATCCCCTTTTAGGTCATTATAACCAATTATTTTGGGCAATTTCTTTTTCAGGGCTAACTCAATTTCCCCTTGATTTTCCCTCATTTCAGAAGGAATCCATTCCATTCCTAAAGCTTCATAAATTTCCTCCTCGCTCTCGCCAGCAATCATTTTTGAACCCTTAAATAAGCCATATTCGGAAAGTTTTAATCCTTTTTCTATAGCAATTTTCCGCAAAACAATATTATGCTCTTTTGAGCCAATAAAATACTGCAAAGCAGCGCCAAAAGATTTTTCAGGGACAACCCGCAAGTCCATATCAAATCCTTCTTTCATTCTAACGGATGATTTGGTCATCCCCTTGCCCCAGATTTTTATCACTCCCGGTAAAGAAACAAAAAAATCCATTATTTTTTTAGGGTTCTTGGCAACAACCAAAAAGTCAACATCACCAATTGTTTCTTTCATTCTTCTCACTGAACCACACGTAGAAATCATCTCTACTTCTTTTAAACTTTTTAGTTTCTCAATGATTTCTTTTACTTTTGGTAAAATTTCTCCTAATAAAAATCTCCCTTTGCTTCTTTTCACAAAGGCAATCCCTTCTAAAATGTTTTTTTCTGTTTTTTCTCCAAAACCAAATAAAGGAGCAATTTTATGGGCTTTAACCGCTTTCTCTAAATCTTTTAAATTTTTAATCCCCAATTTTTCGTATAAAACCTTTGTTTTTTTAGGACCCAACCCTTCCACCGAAATTAATTCCTCCAAATTAATTGGTGTTTTTTTCTTAAGTTTTTCGTAATATTTAATTTTTCCAGTTTTTAGATATTCTTCAATTTTTTGAGCAATGCTTTCACCTACCCCGGGAATTTTCTTGAGGCCTAATTTTCCTTCTCTTTTATAAATTTCAGCCACCTCTTCTTCTAAAGTTTCTAAAGCAAGAGCTGCTTTCTCATAAGCAAAAGGTTTAAATGGCGTCCCTTCCATTTTTAAATAGTCTGCTATTTCGTAAAAAATTTTAGCTAACTCTTGATTTTTCATATCCCTACGAATTACGAATATTTACGAATATACAAATAGTTTATCTAATATTAAGAATTCGTCTAAATTTTAAACCTTCTTTAGTAAAATTGGCTAAAATTCCAAGTTTTAGTTTCTTTATCTTTAGATAAGAATAAATTTGGGTAATATTTTGCTTTAAAAACTTCTCTCCACTTTTTATTTCTAATACAATTTTATCCTCAATTAAAAAATCGAGGTAATACCTCCCAATATTATTATCATTAAAAATAACTGGAGAATAGAGCTGTTCTTTAAATAGTAAATTGATATCTTTGAGAGCTATTGCAACTGCCTTTTGATAATATTTTTCTTTATGCCCTGGCCCTAAGTGATTATAAACATCAAATAAAACACCAATAAGAGTGTAACTTAATTCGGGGTAAATTAAATCTTTTCTTTTTGGTAATTTTTTCATAAAGAGTATTCGTAAATTCGTACTGATTCGTAATTCGTAGGGTTATTTCACTCTTTTTTAAAAATATCTTTAAGAGAAAAATACAAGCCATGATTAAAAACTCCTTTTATCTCATTTTTCAATCCCAAAAGTAATAATGCCCCAGTTAAGCCAAAAACTCCTACCCAAATTAAAACGGGAATAAATCCAAATTTACTAACTGTCCACCCTCCAATAAAAGAAGAAGTTGCTGTAACCAAACCAATGGAAGTGGCGTCTAAACTCCATTCCGTAGCTTCTTTCCCTTTATCAATATGACGGGTAAAAATTGCCGTCCAACCAGATAAAGCCATTGCCATCCCAATACCGAGAATTGCCTGAAGAATATAAAGATGAAGAGGAATTTCAATGAAAATATAACCAAAGGGAATTAAAGAAGCAATAAAAAGTCCGGCCACTAAAGCAAAATAATCATCTTTTTCTGAAGGAAAGGAATCTAAAATAATGCCAATAGGCAATCGTAATAAAGCGGCAGTAAAAGAATAAATAGCAACAGCTATTCCCACAGTGAAAACATTTCCTCCTTTAATTCTTTCAAGCACAAAAACAGCAAAAATCGGATTAATTAACCCCCAACCAAACCAAAAAGCCATATCAGATAATATTAAAAATTTTATAACTTTATTTGGCAAAAATTTAATTTTCATTTATTTATTTATTTTAAATTTATCAAAAAATCCTAAAATTTTCATTTCAGCTATTTCCGCCCCATGTTTTATTAAAAAGAGAAGTCCAAACAAACAAACAACTAAATCAGCGGAGCGAAAAACCATAGCAAAAGTTGCTCCACTGGCTTCTCCTAAGCCAAAACTTGAAAAACCAAAAGCAGAAACTGCTTCTAAACTCCCGAAAGCTGCCGGAATAGGAAAAAGCAAAGAACCGTTAACAAAACCGTAAATTGCTAATGCTTTGGAAATCCCTATTCCTTCTTTTACAAAAAAAATCAAAAGAGCCGTTCTAAAAAATAAAAGGAAGTACCGCAAATAACTTAAACCTAATGCTTTCCAAAAATCTTTTCGTTTTAAATTAAAAAACTTTATTATTTCTTTTTCTGTATCAAATATTATTTTGCCGTTTTCACTATTTTTAATTTTTTCTTTTTTAATTCCGAGAAATTTAAAAAACCACTCCAAGACACTTTCGCGATTTAACGCTTTAGAATAAAAAAGTAAAAGCAAACCGCTTACTCCTCCTATCATTAAAAGCACAAGAGTAAGCATTATTCCTGATGGAAAATGACCATAAAAAACAAAAAAAAGAAGACCAACAATGACAAACATTAAAAGTAAAGTGGCATCCAAAATTTTATCAACAATTGCTGCTGCAGCCGATTTTTCCCAAGGAATATTAAATTTCTTTTTTGTAAAATAAATTCGGATTGCTTCACCGCCGCTAATGGAAACCGGAGTTAAGTAACTTACTCCGAAATCAACTAACCATAAACCGATTAGTTCTTTAGAAGGAGGTTTAAAACCATAGGAAGCTAAAATTGATTTCCATTTTAAAACTCCGATTAAAGCGGTAACAAAAGTAAGAGCAATAATAATTAAGCCCTTAAAACTTAAAAACAAAGATAAGGCCTCATTTAAACTGTTCAAACCAACTCTTTTGAGCACTAACCAGAAAATAAAAAATCCTATTGCCAGAGTTATTGAAAATTTTAAAACTTTTTTCATGGGCTTTTATTTGGTTAAAACAAGGTTTTTTGTTTTATCTCTGATTTTTCCTCCTCCTTGCCAAAAATTTTTATTTTACCGTAAACGCCATCATAACCAGGAATGGCCTTAATCTCTCCCTCTCTTACTCTTCTTATTCCTTCGGCAATTTTCGGCAAAGTTATTTTTTCCAAATCAGAAGTTGAAACCTCAAGAAGAATATTAAATTCACTGCCAAATTTCTCAATTAAATTGTTATAATTCGCCTCTACTTTTTTATTAGCCACTCCTATTTCTAATGCTTCGGCAATTATTTCTTCCAACGGAACTAAACTTTTATAAGGAATCATTCCCTCTGGTTTAAATCCCTCTGGTCGGTCAGCCAATTTTTCAACTCTATTTAAAACCCCGATTGTTAAAGGCCTGCCGCAAACCGGACAAATTCCATTATATTTTTTTGTTTCAGCCGGAGATAAAGAAACTCCGCAAAGACGATGACCATCATAATGATATTTTCCTTCTTCGGGAAAAAATTCAATAGTATAAAGAAATTCTTTAGGATTTTTTTCTTTAATTGCTTTAATTATTGCAGGGTAGCTTAATTCTGTATCAAAAACATTCGCTTCCCTACCCAACTTAGCAGGACTATGGGCGTCTGAATTGCTTATTAAAGTGATTTTATCCAAGGCCGACAATCTCCAATTCATTCCCGGGTCGCTAGATAAACCGGTCTCGCCAGCATAAATATATTTTGAATATTCTTCAAAGCACTCTTCAATTGAATTAAAGCCGGATTTCGAACCAAACACAGAGAACCAGGGTGTCCAACAATTATGAACCGTAGCAAATTCAGCTACATAAGAATTATCATTTTCTACCTCTAGGTTGTAAACCATACCCTTGTAATGCTCAACTTCAATATCTCTCACTGGAATGTAAATATACTTTTGGTCGATCCAACCGTGTCTTCGTTTTAATTTCCTCTTAAATTTCTTAAAATCAGGTGTTTTTAATAATCCAAATAAATCCTGAAAGAACGAAAGACCATAGAAATTAAAGTGATCATATTGGGCTTTGATAGTTCTATTACCTATTTTATGAACGGGTTTTTTATTAAATTCTTCTTTTGATCGTTTGTAAATAGAAGGAATTATTCCTAATTGTAGTAAAATAATTTTCATCTGGTTCATTAATTCTCTAGAAGAAGTGCCGCCAGTGTCTCCTTCCCACCATTTTTTGAAAATCTCTACTTTTTTTTCTAATGGTAAATTTAACATCCAAGATGGTAAACACTTTGTGTGAGCTCTCTTTATAGTGGGATGGTTATAAAAAATTTTACTAAAAATTTGGGCAAGGAGTTTGGAAAAGAATATCAATTCTATACTTCTCCTTCCTTTCCTTTTTTGTTCTCGACAGTAAGAAAGGTGGAAGATTTTTACCATCAATCTTTTCACATCTTTAATATATTCTTTTTCATTTTCGTTAAAGCAAAAACAAACAGAGTCTCGATTATCGGTGTATCCTTCGGATAGATAATAACCAACAAGTTGGCAAAATTCTTTATTTACTTTTATTGTATTTGGTATAAAATTAGCTCGGGTTCCATTGGCAGGCTTAATAAAATCTCCTTTTAATTCATAACTGTCTCGATTTAAATATTTATTGAGCTTAATTTCTTCTACATCTTTTATAATTCCATTAAAGCGAGGAAAAATTATAATATCGCCTTTCTCTATATCTTTTGCTTGAACCCATTGAGGGTGATAATTTTTGAAATATTGGTAAGAACAATTCCTTCGTTTAATATAGGCACAGGCTGGTTTGCAAATAGCGCCTCCCATATTTGTACACTTTTTATAAGTTTTAATTATATAAAAAGGATGTTCTGGCGTAGTTTTTAATCCAATTCCAAAATTATACGGTTTTATATCATAAATTGGCCCCTTATAAAATCTGGTATAAATTTGTTTAACTTTTTTTAATCTTCCTTCGTGAGTATAAACTTTATCTCCAATAGATATATCTTTTATTTTTTTTATTCCAGGATTGCTATGTAAATAAGTATCTGGCAATAGACAGTGAGCAGGGACAATCAAACAATCTTCGGAAATATTTAAAACAATTTTGGCTAATTCTTTGACATCCAATCCCAAAATTGGCCTGCCATCGGATTTGAGATTTCCAATTAAATTTAAACGGGTATTAATTTTTTCAACTGTTTCAAAATTAGGGGCGAAGATTAAAATATGGATTTTCCGAACTTTTCCTTTTTTAGAATAAATGCAAGAGATTTCTGAAGTTAAAATAAAAAAAACTTCTTCCAATTTTGAATCTTTTAGCTGAAAAAGGCCGGGCTTTCTTTCTTCTAATTTTTCTTTTATTTCGCCAAACCAGACCGGATGAGTAAAGTCGCCTGTACCTAAAACTTTTATTCCCTTAATTTTTGCCCAGCTATGATAATTGGCCAAATCAGCCCGGGAAGAAGTAGCTCTTGAAAATTTTGAATGGATATGAAAATCGGCTATAAATTTCATTGGCTTTCTTCTTTCTTTTCTTCCTTCTTTGATTTTTCTTTTAAAAATATTCTTTTTTCCCATTCTCCTTCTAAATAACCTAAACCGGCTAATACCCCAATAATTAAAACCGTACCAATAACTGCCAAAGCATACTCTCCAATTCCAACTAATACTCCAATCCCGGCTGTTACCCAAAGACCGGCAGCAGTAGTCAATCCTTCAACATGAAATTCTTTTTGAATAATTAAACCAGCGCCAATAAAACCAATTCCCACGAGGATACCTTGAATTATAATAGTAGGGTCAACTCGAACTCCCGCGCTTCCTAAAAGCTTAGAAAATGCAACTAAATGAAATCCTACAATTGTAAAAAGACAGGCTCCTAAAGAAATTAAACTAAAAGTTCTTATTCCGGCCTCTTTTCTTCGCCATTCCCGCTCTAACCCGATTAAAGCTCCTAAAAAAATGGCAAGGAGAAACTGAAAAATTTTTATCCACATAAAGATGCTTAAATTTTATATACTTTATATCCTTCTCTGACTTTTTCTTTTATTTTTAACCCAAATGTGTCTCCTTTTTTCGCCTTTTTGATTTTCTGATGTTCAATTTCCATTGAATCAACCGTTTGAGTAAAATCAGTGGTTTCGCCTCCAATAATTCTAATGGTCTCGCCAACCTTTAAAGGGGAAGAAAGTTCTATCACCGCCACGGAAATATTATCAAAATAGTGGGTTATTTTACCAATTAATTTGCCTTCCTTTTTTTCAGTTTTTTCAGTACCGCATTCGCATTTTGGCATATTTATTATTATTTACCCTGTGGAATCCCTTTTCGTGGGAATTTCGTCTTTGACGAAATTATTCCACGGGGTGAATTTTTTATATATTTGTTATTCGACCTTTTTTCTTTTTTAATTAGTTGAATTAATTTAGAAACTAATTTCTTTGGATTACTATCAAAAACAATCTTTTTTTCCGGCCGATGCCCTCTTTTTAGAATCTCTGGAATTAAATCAGCCGTCCCGCCAGAATTTTCTAAAACTCCAATGGGAAGTTTTGCTTCAAAAGCAACGGTAAATTCATTGAGAGTGCCTGTCCGACCACAAATAATTATTACGCCATCAGCCGCTTTTGTCAAAATAAGATTGCGACCAACATAATCAAAACCAGTATAAACAATTAAATCAAATTTATCTATCGGTAAATGGTAAACCCTAATATGTTCTTTTTCGGAACTGGCTGGAGAAAAACCAATACTTGTTCCTTTAATTTCTTTCGCTCCTTTGGCAGCGAAATAAGGAGCGCCAGTCGTAGCCCCGGTTAACAAAACCCCTCTCTGACGGATAATTTCTTTACCGACTTCTTCTGACAATTGTTTTATTTTTAGACAACAATGGCTAATATCAGCGGCTCCAGAAACAACAATTTTATATTTTGAATCATTCCCCATACCCCGTAATTATAACATATTCATTCTAAATTCGTAGCCGTGCTTTTCAAAACCGAGTTTTTTATAAAAACGATGAACTTTCGGCCGAGAAAAGCGACTAGTACAAATTAACTTGTAACAACCGCTTTTTTTAGCTTCTTCTATTAAAACTTTCATAATTTTTGTCCCATAACCTTTGTCTCGGTAATTTTCTTTTACAAAAACATCTTCCACCAACCCAAAAGGTTCTTTATGCAAGTCATTGGTTAAAATATAAAGAAAAACTCTGGCTATTTCTTTATTTTTTTCTAAAATCAAAATTTTCAATCCTTTATAACCAATAATTCCACACATAAGAAAAATTTAATAAATACAATGCGCCTGACTGGACTCGAACCAGCAATCTTTGGCTCCGGAGGCCAATATTCTATCCATTGAACTACAGGCGCCTACCTACCTTTATCAGCTATTGTCTTTTGGGCTATAATATAAAAATTTGAATTTGATAATCTTGGAGTAAATTTTCTTTCTGCCCCAACTAAAAATTCTCCGTCCTTTATTAAATTAAAATTTATTTCTCTAATTAACTTTAGCAACTTCTTTTTTGTAAAACAATGAAAATAACAATTTTTCATTCCTTGCCAATCCATTAAAATATCTCCAAAATCAAGTTTTGATTTCCCCAAAATTTTTAATAAACCAAATTTAAATATAATTTTTCTTGTTCTCCATTTTTGCCAAAGATTCCAAACTGTCAAAATCAATAAACCATCTGGTTTTAAAACTCTTTTGATTTCTTTTAAAAGTTGCGTTTGAAATTCTTTTGAGGGAATATGATGGAAAAGAGCTATGGCATAAACCTTATCGAAATAGTTATCTGGAAATGGTAGGTTAATTACATTAGTAACTTTAAATTTTGCTTTCGAATACTTAATTTTGGCAATTTCAATTAGTTTTTCTGAAAAATCTGCGCCCGTGTAATCTACTTCCTTTTTATTAAAAAATTCATACCACTGTCCAACTCCGCAACCCAAATCTAAAATTCTTTCCCCCGGAATTGCATATTCGTCCACTAAAAACTTTGCTTCTGGCCAAGGTTTTTCGCGATATCTTGCAAACTCTTCGGCAATTAAGTTATACTTTTCTTTGGTTTCTCTTAAAAGGTATTCGGCGTAATCTTTTTTCATAAAATTATGGAAACTTTAGAAAAAATTGTTTTAGAAATGTTAAAAACTCGAATTAAAACTCGGAAAGATTTAGATTCTTTTAAAAGAAGTATGGCAAAAAAATATAAAATACTTTGCCCCAGCAATGTTAAACTACTTAAAATTTATCATGAATTAGCTGAAAATAAAAGTGTTAAATCTTCAAAAAATATTGAAAATCTGCTCCGGACAAGACCAATTCGTTCTCTTTCCGGGATAATCAATGTCTCGGTTTTAACCAAACCCTTCCCTTGTCCGGGTAAATGTCTTTACTGTCCTTTGGAAAAAGGCATTCCTAAAAGTTATTTAAAAGATGAACCAGCGGTCCAGAGAGCAATTTTAACTGATTTTAATCCTTATTTACAAGTAAAAACTCGGCTCCAAAGTTTAGAAAAAATTGGCCATCCCATTGATAAAATTGAATTGCGGCTCATTGGAGGAACGTGGTCGTATTATCCCAAGCAATACCAGTGTTGGTTTATTAAAAGATGTTTTCAAGCTTGTAATGAGTGGGGTAAGCAAAAAAGCTCAAAGCTCAAAACGCAAAACGCAAAATTACAACTCAAAACTAAAAACTTAAAGAATATCCAAAAAAAGAACGAAAAAACAAAACAGAGAATTATTGGGTTATCTATTGAAACTCGGCCTGATTTCATTGATACCAAAGAAATAAAAAGATTACGGGAGCTTGGAGTAACCAGAGTGGAATTGGGAGTACAGAGCATTTACGATGATGTTTTAAAGTTAAATAGAAGAGGGCATGGGGTTAAAGCGATAATTAAAGCAACAAAACTTTTAAAAGATGCCGGATTTAAGATTTGTTATCAAATGATGCCAAATTTACCTGGTTCTAATTTAAAAAAAGATATAAAAATGTTTGAAGAAATTTTTGAAAATCCCGATTTTAAACCCGATCTTTTAAAAATTTATCCCTTGGCCTTAGTTAAAAATGCGCCTTTATACAAATGGTATAAAAAAGGCAAATTTAAACCTTATCCCAATAAAAAATTGATTGAATTGCTAATAGAAATTAAAAAGAGAATTCCTTACTATTGCCGAATCCAAAGAATTATGCGAGATATTCCCTCAAAAGATATTATTGAGGGCGGAGCAAAAATTTCAAATTTAAGAGAACTAATCCAAAAAGAAATGAAAAAAAGACAATTAAAACGAAGCGAAGCGTTTAAATGCAAATGTATTAGATGCCGAGAAATTAGAGAAAATTATGACCCAAAAGAGAAAATCTATCTCTTTCGACAAGATTATGAGGCCTCGGGCGGAAAAGAAATATTTTTAAGTTTCGAAAATAAAAAACGGGAAAAACTCTATGCCTTGCTCCGTCTTCGCTTGCCGGCGTTGAAAGGGACAGCGATAATTCGCGAAGTTCATACTTATGGCCAGATGTTGCCAGTAGGTGAAAAATCTCTCTCGCCTCAACATCAAGGATTAGGGAAAAAATTAATAAAAATTGCTGAAGGAATTACAAAAAAGAAATTCGGGGTAAAAAAAATCGCGGTTATTTCTGGAATCGGAGTCCGCGATTATTACCGAAGAAAATTAGGTTATCGATTGAAAGATACCTATATGATAAAATTTATTTAACTCTTGAAATTCTGATTAATCCCGAACAAGGGGTGAGCTCAATTTTTTCTTTTTCTAATTCGTCCAAAAATATATTCATTCCTAAAGAATCAGAACTGATATGCCCGGCAATAACCACATTGATATTTGCCGCCTCTGCTTCTTTTCTGTGCTCTTCTGATTGATGCATTGATAAAATTGTTCCAATTCCGGCAATTGCCATTTTTTCATAAAGTTTTGGAGAACCTTCAGTACCGCCGGTAATTTCAGCTATGGCAATTTTCCCGCATCTCCTTTCCGCGCTCCCGGTTGAAATTTTTGGTCCAAATCCCAGTTTGGTCGCTTCTTTGTATTCCGGGACTTCCTTTAAAATTCTCATCAAATCCTCAACTCTTTCCGGTTTATTTTTTTCAACCAAATTTTTCAAAAATTTTGCCGCCAAATTGTCAGCCGGAGTGTGAATATTTATTAAGTTTATCCCCAAAAGTTTTGCCGTCTGGACTGTTTCTTGCTGATTTAAAACATTTACCCCCCTCGCCACTTCAGAAATCCTCTCTTTCATCAATCCCTCGGCAACATTTATCGGAACTCCATATAAATTTAAAACATCGGAGTGAAGGTCCATCACCTCAGAAAGGGCTGCCAATCCTTTTCCAACCGGATGATGGGCAATCACCAAATCAACTCCCAATTCTTTGGCCACTAATAATTCGGCAGAATCAATATCAATTCCAATTAAAACTTTTTTGGCCTCAATATCCTTTGAAATATTATGAATTCTGCTATCTAAGTAGGGATTTTCCAATGCCTCCAAATCAAATTCCTCCTTTTCCTCATTTGGCAATTTTTCATATTTCTCTCTTTTTCTTTCTAAAAATTTCTTTACTCCTTCTTCCCCTCTAAAATCTGCCCCTATTCCCATTTTTAGCGCTAAATTAAAAATTTCTTTTATTTTCATATTTTTTAAAATTTATTCTTTAAAAAATCTTTTATAAAGTTCATTTATTAACTCTTCTTGTTTTTTAAAATCTAAAACTTCCCGGCGAATCCGCGCCTTTTCTTGCCGAATATATTTGCGTAAACTTCTGGGAAGTTTTTTGTTCATAAATAAAAAAATCTTTTAGAGATTTTTGCATATGAGGTTCTTACATCTTATCCTGTTTTAAATTTAAATTCAAGTTATTCTCCTTTTATCACTGCTAAAGGCTTCAATTTTGCTACTTTCTTAGATAAACCAGCATTATGAACTATATTCACTATTTCATCAATATCCTTATAAGCAATGGGCGCTTCTTCAGCAATGCCCCGCATTGAAAAGCATTTAACAATAATTCCTCTTTGTTTTAAATTTCTCACTACTTCTTGCCCAGAGATCCTTCTGACTGCTTCATGGCGCGACATCGTACGTCCAGCGCCGTGACAAGTTGAGTAGAACGCCTCTTCTCCCTCTTTCGTCCCCACTAAAACATAGGAAGCTGTGCCCATACTCCCAGGGATAAGCACTGGCTGACCCCAGGGCTGATATTTTTTTGGAATTTCAGGATGGCCAGGCGGAAAAGCCCGAGTTGCTCCCTTGCGATGGACAGCGACTTCCATCTCTTTTCCATCAATTATATATTTTTCTTTTTTAATAATATTATGGGCAACATCATAGAGCGCCACCAACGGTGAAGCTTTCTCTCCTAAAACTAAGTTCCAAGCTTTTCTAATGAAATGAGCTATCATTTGGCGATTAGCCCAGGCATAATTGGCAGCCGCCGCCATTGCTGAAAAATATCTCTGACCTTCAGGGGAGTTAAAAGGAACGCAAGCAAACTCTCTATCTGGAACTTTAATTCTATATCTTTGCATAGCCGGGATCATTGTTCTTAAATAGTCGGTACAAACCTGGTGACCAAGCCCACGCGAGCCACAATGAATCATTATTATAATTTGGTCTTTAAATAGTCCGAAAATCTCGGCTACTTCCGCATCAAAAATTTCTTCAACTTTATCAAGTTCACAGAAATGATTTCCCGAGCCGAGAGTTCCAACCTGATCCCTTCCGCGATTTTTAGCGTGGGGAGAAACAGCTGAGGCATTTGCCCATTCCAATCTTCCTTCCGATTCACAGTTTTCAATATCCTCTTTCTCTCCATAGCCTTGTTCTACTAACCTTTTTGCCCCACCCTCTAAAATTTTATCTATTTGGTCAATTGAAAATTTTATTTGTCTTCCTCTCCCCAGACCAGAAGGGACTTCTTTTTGAATTTCCGTAGTTAATTTATCTAAATATGGTTTAATATCTTTTTCTGAATATTCTGATTTTAATAATTTCATCCCGCAATTGATGTCATATCCGCAGTTTGAAACCACAAAATTATTAGCGACAAAATTATGGTCTGGATGGTTAACCGTAAAGTCGTAAACGTAACCCTTGAAGGGAATTTTTTTGATTTCCGAAACTTCATCCCAAATTGCCCCGCTTTTGCCTAATCCCTTCGTTACATTTTTTATAAATTCTTTAAACTTCGGAAATTGACCAACAAATGGTCGCGACAGACCTCTTCCTCCTCGGACGATTAATTTATCAAGTTTTCTTTCGTCCCGTTTCTCCCAATTTATTACACCTTTTCGACTTCTTATTCTCTGAGACAAAATTTTTTCTTTAATAAATTGCTGTTTTGATCTCATATAACTCACTGCTAAATTTGCTAAAAGCCGCTTTTCTTGGTTATATTCATAATTAATCTTTCCCCATAAATTGATAAGGTTCGCCGGCTGAGAAGAAAAAATCAATCTCAGGCGATAAGATAATTGACCATTTTTATTTTTTTGCTCCTTTCGTTGACTTATTTTATTGGTTTTAACGCCAAATTCATTTAAAAGTTTTGCGATTTGAGAAAGAAATTTTTTACCGCTTGCTAGATATTTTTTGCTTTTATTAATCCCTAAAACTGATGCGTAAAAATTGAAGCCGTGTCTTTTATAGACAGCCGGAGAAGTTAATTCAGCTCCGAAGAAAGCTGCTAAGAACAATCTTTTTTGCCATAAAGGTAACTTAAAAATCCAAACTGGCAAAACAAAATTTTGGTTTACTTTATTGCCAATTGGTATTCCTAGCGCTTTTAGTAAAAGTACGAGACTTGATGATGTTACGCTCAAACTATTTTCAATTTCCTTGAATTGATATTCCCGATAAATGGTTCTGACGGTGTGATTTCTCTCTCTTTTTTGTAAAAAGGCTGTGAAACCAATGGTCTTCAGATCTTCTTTGAGTAATAATAGATCTTCCTTCTTTCCATAAAATGATATTCTTCCTCTTTTCCTTCCATTAGTAAAGTTCATTGATCCATCACCAAGCAAATATCCCATAATCTTTAATAAAACTGGGGAAGCTGGCGATGTTGATTTTAAAGGCAAGAGGTTTCTGAATTTCAGTCGGTTTATAACTTGCAAAAGTCCCTTCCCTCTTTCTTGTTGTTTCAATAATTCCCATTGTTTTCTAATATCTTTTTCGGTTACTAATATAAAATCTTTAACTTTCTTATAGGGAACGCCTTCGTAAGGGTATATCGCCATCGTGTTTCCTCTATTAAGTTTACCAAGTGGACGCATGCCTATCGGAGTATAAAATGGGTGATCAGGTGTAGCATATACTTGTCTACCTGTTTTAGTTGTGACTTTAATAATTGAGGGATTAGCTTTTAATTTCCAGAGTCTTGAGAGATTTGTTTTTTGAATCTTCTTGACTTTAAAATTTAAACAGGTAATTTCATCAAACAAATGTCCATTTTGAAATTCACTGATTGGTACCCAATATCCTAATGGATGAAAAATCTTTGTTTCTTTCGTTAAACACATTCCCGGCGAAATAATGCCATCAGAAATTCTGATGGCCGCTACCCCGCCAATGGGACTGGCATAACCCTCATGACAATCAGGCATGGCTAAACCATATTTTTGAATGCCTGGTAGACAACATAAATTTATTAATTGTTCTAAGGACTTATCGCGAAAAATATCCTCTAACATTTTTTCGGAAGTATAAACCCTTGCCGGCGCTCGCATATCTTTCCTATAAGTTTTAGGAATTTCCCATAAGTAGTTATTTATTTTTACAAAATCTTTTTTTGAAAGCATATATTTATATTTTAATTCATTTTGCTAAAAATTGCTAAAAATAAGAACCTAATAAAAATCCTCCGAAATGTTTTTTAATTCCGGAGGATTTTTAGGTTGCCCTAAATGTCATTTCGCTTTTTGTCAGAACCGTTTTATTCTCGTTAGGGTACGTGTGAACTGTTGACAGCAGAAAACCATTATCCTGAATCTGGCAATCTATCATTGTATAAGCATCTCCAGGAAATCGATGGAAAAGAGTAAATTTTTTTAAATCCTCATCAACAATTGGTCTCACAAAAGGCAAAATGCTAGCCGAGGTCTTATAAATTACTTCTTTGTCTTCATAATCTTGGTTATAACCCTCACTGCTAATTTCTTCTCCTCTTAAGCTTATTGTTGGTTTTATCGTTTCTTCATTAATCTCTTGGCAACTTAATACTTCAACAATTTCCCCATATTGCCAAATATGACTTTCGCCAACAATAAAAAGAGAAAGTTTTGTCTCTTTTCCTTCAATTTCAATTTCTTTTTGTTCAACTACCCGGAATATTTTAAGAAATTGATTGAACTCATCTAAAGAAAATCTGTTCCAAAAGAAAAACCTTAGTTCATTAACTTCTTGAATTACTTTTCTCATTTTCTTTTCACCTCCTTTCAGTCAGCCCCTGTCAAATTCAGCTCCTTCCAGTCGCGAATTTGCCGCGCTCTGCGGAGCGCCCCCTTATTTTATTTTTAAATGACTAAACTAATTATAACTCAATTTTCAAAAAATTAAATATCAAAAAGTGCCACCGCTTCCCAATCTCCGTCTTTCCCGCCTGCGCGGGCAGGCCCGCCTGCGCGGGCAGGTTTCTGAGAAATATTCAAATCATGATAAGTAACTGCTTTAATATCTTCCCCGAATCTCTCAACTTTTTGGCCGATTAATTCCCCATCAAGCTCGGTGTCAGTAAATTTTTTAAATTTTATACA
>PEWP01000001.1:0-1185 GCA_002779425.1 bacterium (Candidatus Gribaldobacteria) CG07_land_8_20_14_0_80_33_18
ACCTCAGATCTTATATTTTTTAGACGACAAACTTCTTTTTCAAACATTTCCTTACTTAATTTTTCCATTTAAAAAACCTCCTTAATTTAGAAAGTTAGCTCAACAATTGAGCTAACACTGGTTGCTTTTTACCACAGATTTATAGGAAACACAAGCTCGGGGGGGACAGTCCCCCGCCGGTTACTCCGCTGTGTAAAGTTTCATCACCAGCATCAATAAAATACCTAAAATAAAGATGCAGAAATAGCCGAGAGATTTGGCTAAGCCAAAATCTTTTTTAATTTCTGGGATTAAATCCGAGCAAGCAATGTAAATAAAATTTCCAGCTGCAAATGGTAATAAATAAACAATATTGCTACCAATTTTTTCCGCCAAAAAATATCCAACCACAGCCCCCAACATTGCCGTTAAGGCAGATAAAAAATTAACCAACAAGGCCTTACCCTTTTTAAACCCTCCGTACACTAAAACACCAAAATCCCCCAATTCTTGAGGAATTTCATGCAAAGCCACAGCTATTGTGGTTGCCACCCCGCTAATTGGGGAAACAACAAAACTGCCCGCAATTATTAATCCATCTAAAAAATTGTGCAAGCCATCAGAAAATAAAATTAAATAAGAAAAAGAATGTATTTCTGAATGACTGGTAGAGTGGTGATGGTGCCATTTTATAAACTCCTCTAAAATATAAAACAAACAAAAACCAAGCAAAGCAAAAACAAAAACTTTTAGAGTATTTTCTATCCCAGCCGTTTCGATGGCTTCTGGCAACAAATGCAAAAAAGCGCTTCCTATTAAAGCGCCTGCGGAAAATGCCACCAAAATCAAAAGAATTTTATTTAAAAATTTTTCTTTGAAAAACAAGCTCAAAGCGCCAACAAATGAAATCAAGCTCACTAAAAAAGTACTTAATAAAATATAAAAAATAATCATTCTAAAAAAAGACCCTGGCGCCTCCTAGTTAATATATTTGGGACTTGAATCCAAGTGGGTACTCTATTACCCCACCCAAGGGTAAGGCAAAAATAAGCTCCCAGGCAAATATTTGTTCCTCAATTAATCTAGAAAGTCCAGAGCCAAACTTATTATACTATTTAATCCCCAATGCCTCAACCAGCTGTTTTATCAAAGAAACCACAACCGCTGGGGGCATTAAACTATATGAAGCAACCCCCTCATCGTCAA
>PEWP01000001.1:1261-1507 GCA_002779425.1 bacterium (Candidatus Gribaldobacteria) CG07_land_8_20_14_0_80_33_18
ATAATCATCAATTAAACCTTTTGTATTCTTATACTCATCTAAATCATATGGATAATAGATGACTGGGCGTTCTAAGTTCGCAAATTCAAAACCAACAGAAGAATAGTCCGTAATTAAAATGTCTGTCATGCTTAACACTTCTTCTAACGAAAACCCGTTAGTTAAATCGATAACACCTTTAATATCACTGTCTAACTGAACAGTAGGGTGTAGTCTTAAAGCGATTATATAATTGCTCGGTAATTT
>PEWP01000053.1 GCA_002779425.1 bacterium (Candidatus Gribaldobacteria) CG07_land_8_20_14_0_80_33_18
CCTGCCTTGCTTTTTTAAAATCTCGGGATTAACAAAAACCTTGGGGCCTTGGCCAACATCAACAACTATAATTCTCTTTGAGATCCCAACCTGCGAAGCAGCTAAACCAATTCCTTTATTTTTATACATTGTCTCAATCATATCCTTTATCAATTTTCTGTCTTCCTCTTTGAACTCCTTTATTTTTTTAGCTTTCTTTTTTAAAACTGGGTCAGGATAATGTTTAAGTTCTAAAATCATTTTATTTAATAGAGCTCTTCTTCTTCAATGTTTCTAATAAAACTTTTTGGTTCCTTTTGATTTTGATAAGAAGTTTCTATCCAATTTGGATTTTTAGCAATTTTTGAAATTTGGATTTCATCAATTAAACCCTTGAAAGAAAAGGTTTTTATAATTTCTCCGTCAGAATACCAGCTCTCTTGATAATATCTTCCGAGCTCAAAAAACTCTCCTTTCCCTCTTTCTATTTTTCCTTTTGCTATTTTTTTCTTTCCGTTTTCTTTGCCATTAAGATAAAAAATTAAATTTTCTCCATCATAAACCGCTGTTAAATAATTCCATTCATTTTCCTTTAATGGCGAAGCAGATTTTAATTCGTAAGTTCCTCCGGAAATATTTACTGTTAATAAAGTATAATCTTTGTAAGTTAAAATTTGGAAAGCGTCGTATTTATCTTTTTCCCAACCTAAAATTCCTCTGCCATCTTCTGTATTTATTTCGCGTTCTTCTCCGTCAATTTTTATTTTTCCTGCCTCTTTTGGAAAAACCCAAACCGAAATTGTTAAACCTTCAAGGGAAGAAAATAGAGAAGAATTGCCAAAATTTAAATAATCATCTTCTCCATCAAATTCATAGGCATTAAAAACTTTCCCTTCCATCCCCTGCTTTACATTATTATAAGGAATGCCTATCAATCGGTTTATCGTTGAATCAGTGGTGGTTGGACGAACTGTGATTGTAGTTGTGACAGTTATTCCTTTAATTGTGGTAATGGTAATTGTTGTGGTTGTAATTTTTTCATCAAGATGAGAAACCATTAAAAAATCTTTATCCCAAGCAGCGCTGTTATTTGTTTCGGCTGCTTTTGGATTTCCATAATAAATATAAATTTCTGAATCAATCTGTGGAGAAAAATGCGGTATTTTTACCCAGACCAATAATTCGCCATCCTTGTAGTTTGCTATTTCTCGTTCAAGTTTTTTCCCGGAAGAATCAGTAAAAATTATATCTTGGCCGTCTTCTTCAGCTTGATTTTTCAGATTCTCGTCTTTTATGCTTAATAACAACGGAAAATTATTTAATTCTCCAGAAATTTTTTGGAGCAATGGTTCAATTTTTATTTTTTTTCTAAATTTCCAATTAAAGTCATACCAAGAAACTTCTTTTTTTAAGCCGATAAAAATATTTTTTCCGCCAAAAGAATAAACCTGACTGATTTCCCTTTCTTTTTTTATTTTTTTCTCTAATTGATAATAAATTTTATATTCCTTGCCGCCATCTGCTGATTTATAGTGATAACAAAATAAGGAAGATTGTTTTTCAATTTTAAAAAGCGGGTCCTTTGGAATTTCAGCTAAATAATCTTTCATCTCTTTTAAAAAAACGCCTTCTTCAATTGCATCTTCTTCAAGGCATTCCCATTCTGAAACTTCAGGATATTTTTGACGGTTGCTATAGTATTTCGCCAATGCTTCGGTTATTATATTGATGTCTTGAATCCTCTGATTATCTCTTTGCCTTGCCAATTCTCCTTGATAGTAAGCAAAGACAGTATAAACTAAAAGAAGAATAACAAAAACATAAATGAAAACCTCTATTTTTGAAATTCCATTTTCTTTTTTTATAAGTATCCCCATGTCATTAATTTATCGCTATCTTGTTCCCATCTCTTTCCAATATCTACCCGGTAAAACATATTTTGAATCATAATATTTTTAATTCGTAAATAAACTTGGCGCCGAGTTTCTTCAATTGTGGCCCCGGAGCCAGTAATCACTAAAATACAACCGGAAGTTCCAGCTATTCTCCAGACACCATCAACAATTTTTACATCTTCAATATGAATTCCGTTTAAATCCGGTTTTTTAAAAAGAATCGGCAAGTCTCTATAAGTTTCTATTTCTAATTCACTTTTATTTAAATAAGTAGGAACAAGAATTCTTGCTCCGATTTGAAAACCCTTTTTGACTTTCAATTCAAAATTCTCTCCTCTGGCTAATTTCGAAAGCCATTCGCCAACCGGAGTTAAAATTCCCTCTAATTGAATTTGAATCGTAGGAAATCCAAATCGGCAATTGCCGGCCCAAAACGCTTTACCATTTCTTCTCACATAGATAATATGATTGGGCACCTCAACACAATAAACTTTGCCATTATAAAGCGCTTTTTTAATATTTCTTTTATCAACGTAATAATCGATTTCCTTCCTTCTTTCACTGATAGAATAGAGGTCATAGTTTCTAAAATATTTAGTGCCGGGGCATCGACTACCCTTACTCTTTATTCTTCTAATGTTTGCGGTATAGCCGCACTTTAGTAATAACTCTTGAATATCATCAATCAATCTTTTAGAGGTAGAAAAATAAGAGACCTGCTTGGTTCTTTTATGAACACTGCCATCGCCTATCCTGTAGGCATCAAGGAAAACTTTTATCTGTTTGGGCGGTAAAGCTTTTGCATAATCAGGAGTATATTTTGTATTACATCTCCCAAAATTATAACTTAATAAATGCTTGACTAATTGAGTAGAAGAAATTTGAAATCCTTTTTTGGTTAAAGTAACTCTAAATGGGAAATTCTTTAAAAGCTCTTTTATTTGTTTATTTTTTGTCAGTTGAGATATGGTCACCAGATGTTTTCTTCCTCCTATTGAACCCTCTGCCAAAAAAATTCCTAGAAATTTCAGCCAGACATCCATCGGCATAGTTACTGCTCGATGTTCTATGGGATAAATTTTATGGTATCTACCAAGATAATGTTTCTCAGTATAGCCGGGAACAGTATAAGTCTTGAGTAGCTTACCATGCCACTGACATCCCCTTTTTATTTTTGAACCTTGGGGAATGGAATCTGCTCTTACAAAAGCGAATTTACCATTTCGTTTTTGAATATACATCTGATGATCAGGAGTCATCAAACAATCAATGCCGCCTTCCTGAACTTTGCCAACTCCCACAATGCTAACCATTTCTCCCTGATATCTTTTGGCAATTTTCCCAGTAGTTTTTTGATATTCTAAATAATGAGTATTGGGATTTAGAGTGGCAACAACTTCATTAACATTTACGTCTTTTATTAATTTCCATCCCTTTTCAGTTAAAATCTCAGTATCGTCCGAAAAACAAGTCCACTCAAGCGGGTAAATACCCCGACTATTAACAATACAATTTAAATCAATATAACCATGATAACCAGATTCTACTAAGGCGGGTTTCATTTTCGCTAACGTACTTTCAAAAATAGGATTTGTTTGAGCATAATACATGGCTGTGCCCATTTCGCCGGTAAAGGGGCCTAAATCTCCCGGAAATAATCTTTTATGCTCAAAATTAATACAAATTGGAAAAATAAATTCTTTCCCATTAAAAAAAGCTCCTACTGCTATTTCTACTCCGGAAACAAATTTTTGAAGCTGAAAAGTTGGAACTTTCTTTTGTAAAATTTCTTTGTTTTGAATTAGAAGAGCTAAAATATCTTTTCCATCTTCTTCCTCGCCTAAATACATAATTCCATGTGTCCCCCGACTCATATAGCCGCTTGGTTTAAAAACATATCTTGCCGGATTATTTTTAATAAATTCAATTACCTCATCGTAATTTGAAAAATTAGAAGAAGGTAAAATATTTATTCCGTATTTCTTCAACTCTGACTGACCAAATTCCCTATCATTTTCCAATTTATCGGTATAAATACTTCCGCCAATTACCGCTTTTCCTTTTTTTCTAAGTTCTTCTGCAATTTGGCCCCAACCGACATCATCAAAACAGTTACCACACCACATTGGTTTGCCATTTCGCCGAACATAAATTATGTGATTAGGCACTCTAACACAATAGACATAATCATTGTAATTAATTTTTTTCCAATATTGTTTTCTTTTTAATCGAGGTTCACAATATTTTATAATTGATAATACCGAACCTCTTGTTCTCCCTGCTATACCAATCTTCAATAGAATCTCCTGAAAATCATCTAATAATTGTTTAGAGAC
This sequence comes from bacterium (Candidatus Gribaldobacteria) CG07_land_8_20_14_0_80_33_18, assembly GCA_002779425.1. Classification (GTDB taxonomy): domain Bacteria; phylum Patescibacteriota; class Minisyncoccia; order Minisyncoccales; family CG1-02-41-26. The sequence continues at coordinate 4,211 of PEWP01000053.1, forward strand.
AGAATGATAATAGGAATGAAATTTCCCTCTATGTCCATCTCCATTCATTAACCATTCTATCAAAATCTTTAAACTATTTCTGTTTAATTCTTTAACCCAAAAAGGAATATGTTTTTTAAATGTTCCCTCGCCAAAATTATTAACCAAGAAATTTGCTAAAGCGCCATTATAAATTCTTATTTCTTCCCCTCTTTCTTTTTTTGTGAGACAATACGAAATATTAGCTCTCTGAAGTATTTTTTTAAAGTTCTCTAAAATTCTTCCATAATTCTGGTAAAATCTAATACCATTCAAATTAACCCATCTTCTAATAACCGCTCCTTCGGAAAGGTAAAAACTTGCTATTGCTAATAAATGTTCTAACTTTATTAAAAATCCTTTATAAATGTAAATTCTTTCTAATTTCGGTCTTCCCGCCCTCCATTTTACAACATAGTCTGGAATTTTTATTTCTTTTAAAGATTTTCCACGCCAATTACAATTAAGTTTTATATGTTTTCTTGTGTTTTTGAATATTTTTTCAGCTTTGATAAAACCATATCTTCCTTTATAATCTTTTACAAACATCTTATGATCAGGCGTGACACAAAACTCATGTTCTGGACTTTTATAGTAAATCATTTTGCCTATATATTTATATTTAATTTTTTTAAGCGGACGATGATATTCTAATTTAAAAGATTTTGAATTTAGTGTTGCTATTTCATCTTTATAATTTATATCTTCAAAAAATTTCCATCCTTCTTTTGTTAATACTTCAGTTTCTTTGTCGTAACAAACTATATCAGCCCAATCAACCCATTTTCTCCAATTATCAATTTTCTCAAAAAAGCCATTATAACAATCAGCATCAGATTTTTTCTTGATGTAATATTTTACTTGATGGCCTTCTTTTTTTAATTGCCAAGCCAAATCGCCGGCTAAACCTTCCCAGGCAACAAAAAGAAATTTTAATAACGGTTGAGGTTCTGATATTTTCCCCAAAAAATTATTTCCCATTGGATTTGTATAAAAATCCCCCGCTTTCAACAGGGGACAAAAATAGAACTTTTATTCGCAATTAAAAAGTTAGAAAACTCCACCAAGGTTTCTTTTCTCTTAAAACAGTTGGGACTTCTGTTTGGGCATTAACTGTAGTCTCAATTTTTACTTTTACTGGGAAAATTCCAAATAGTTTCTTTGATTTACTATCAGTTACTTGATAAACTGCTTTATCTTTCTCCTCTTTTAAAGAAATAGCGGCTGAAGGTGTGGCGACAATTTTCTTTAGCACTTCCTGAGGAGTATTTCTAATTTCCTTTTCTTTCAAACTTATTTTTCCTTCTTCTATTTTAACTGGCAAAATCGTCTCCGCTTTAACTCCGCCATCGTCTAAAATTACTTTTTCTTTTTCAACTACAATATTTACTTTTTTCTCTTTAATTTTTGTTTCCAAAGTTTTAGTTTTTTCTGTTTCTATTTTAATTTCCCCCGCTTGAATTTTCCCTGCTTCTACAGTAATTTTCGGCGCTAAGTGCTTTAATTCTTCATAATTAATTTTTTCTTGGCTTCTAATTAATTCTTTTATCATCCTATCAATTTCTTCTCGTAATGCTTTTAATTCTTCTATTTTTTCATCAGCATTTATTTCTTTTACCATTGCCGTAGCCATTTTTTCTTTATAATAAGCGCTAATTTCTGCTGGCGCCGAAGGAGCAATCGGTTTTGGCATTTCTTTTATTAACTGACCGGGCGCTAAACAGGCTGGATGAACATTTTCAATCTCTTTTTTAATTTCAGTAATAATTTTGGCTACCTCCTCTCTTGAGGAATAACCCATTTCTTTTAATTTCTCAATTGATAAACCCATTATCTTTTCATAATAATTCAATTTTTCTTTCATTCCTTTTTCCTGAAGACAAGCATTAAAAAAAGCTTCTTGAGAGATATTTGTTGAAGGAGTAACTTCCGTTGTAGGAGTCTCAATTTGTTTTTGATATTCTGCTTTCTTTCCCTTTATTTCTTTTTGTAATTGAGAAATCTTTGTTTCTAATTCTTTTACTTCTTCAAAATTACCGGTCTTTTCTGCTTTTAAATTTGCTTCTGTTAAATTCTTTGCTAATTTCTCTATTTCCATTAATAAGGAATCATCTACAGCGCGAATAGAAGAAACCCGCTCTTTTATTGTTGGCGGTATTTTCTGTGGGATTGATTCTGTCTCTATCTTTTGCTGAACTGGTTCTATCTTCTGGGGAATTGATTCTATTTTCTGCGGGGCAACTTTCTGAGAACCTACCTCTTGAGAAACAACAATATTAGCATTAATAAATACTAAAATTAAACTTATTATGAAAAATAATAAAATTTTTTTATTAATCATAGATATTTATAGCTACTTTAAGTTAAATAAAGTCAACCTTTTACCCAGCTATTTAAGAGAATCAA